>NZ_JBAKHL010000006.1:0-225950 GCF_036902715.1 Micromonospora sp. CPCC 205546 | reverse complement strand
GCCGGTGCGCGCGGTCGTCGGACGCCCGGCGGGGGTGGCCCGGCCGGCGGGCGCGGCGTCCGGGTGCCCGGCGGCGGCGGACAGGTCGGCGGGTGGGGTCGCGTCGAGCGGGACCACGGTGAGCCGGGCCCGCCCCTCGACCAGGGCGGCGACGTCGGCGGCCGGGAGGTCCCGCAGCAGCGCGGTCACCAGGTCGGCGACGCGGGCCGGGTCGGTCACGGCACGACCCGCTCTGGCTGCAGGTGGTCGAGGAACTCGGTGGCGAGCTGGCGCAGCTCGTCGCGGACGGCCGGCGTGGCGATCCGGTCGCGGAGCACCACCGGCACGCCGCGCGGGGCGTTGGTGGCGAACGCCGTCACGTTCTCCCGCAGGGCGGTGGGGAAGACCGGCAGGCCGAGCGCCCGGACCTGGTCCATGTAGCCCTGATGGGCGGCGATCGGCCGCTGCGCCATGAGCTGGATCATGGTGAACACCACGCCGGCGACGCCCGGGGCGACCTTGTGGTGCCGGCGGGTGGTGGCGAACCGGCGGGCGTCGGCGTTGTACTGCTCCACCAGTTCCCGGACGTTGCCGTGCAGGTAGTCGATGCCCAGCGTGGACAGGTAGTCGGCCTTCGCCGGGATCAGCAGGTGGTCGCTGGCGATGATGGCCGACTGGGTGACCACGTTGAAGTTCGGTGGGCAGTCGATGAGCACCATGTCGTAGCCGCCGAGCGCGTCGTCGTGCAGCCCCTCGGCCAGTGAGCCGCGCACCCGGAACAGCTCGCGGTCGTACTCGTCGCCGTCGGCCACGGCCCGCGCCAGCGCCAGGTCGATGTCGACGAGCTGAAGGTGGGACGCGATCAGGTCGAGCCGGCCCGCGCCGGTGAGTCGCGCGTTGACCGGGCCGGGGGAGACGACCAGCTCGCCCAGGGTCGTCGCGGGGGTGTCCCCGCGCAGGCCGTCGTACCAGCGCTTCACCGTGCGGCCGTCGCGCAACCGGTCCCGCCAGTCGTCGGGGTCGTAGAAGCCGAAGGTGAGGCTGGCCTGCGGATCGAGGTCGATGAGCAGCACCTTCATCCCCCGGTTGGCCAGCTCGGCACCGAGGTTGGCGGTCACGGTGGTCTTGCCGACCCCACCCTTGTAGTTGATCACGGACACGACGTACACCGGCACCTCCTGAGACCCGGAACGGTAGCGGGCCGACGATCCGGTGCGGCACCCCCTCCAACCCCCCACCCTCCCCACCCTCCCCACCCACCACCCCCGGTGGCGACGCGTCGATCATGAGGTTGGCGGGGGGAAATGCCGGAGCCCGCGCCGCCAACCCCATGATCGACGCCCAGGGCGGGCGTGGGTGCGGCTGTTAGAGTCTGCGCTGCTCTTCGGTCGGTGGAGGGGGTGGTGGCGGTGGTGGTGCCGTTCCGCGACGCACTGTCGCAGATGCTCAAGGCGCGTTTCCCGGTCCTCTACGTCGAGTCGTCCGAGGAGCAGCGGGTGGTCGCCGAGGTCTGCGCCGTCGCCCACGACGCCACCCTCGTCCGTACGCCCCGGGCGGTGTGGACCTGGTCGCTGACCACGGGGCTCGTGCAGCCCGACGGCGTCGCCCGCAAGGGCACCACCGACCCGGACGACGCGTTGGCCGCGGCGCTGCGCGTCGACCACCCCAGCGTGCTGATCTTCAAGGATCTGCACCCGGCGCACGGCAGCGGCGACCGGCCGGGCACCCCGGGCGTGGTCCGCCGGCTGCGGGACGTGGTGGCGGCCTTCAAGACCGGTCCGGTGCCACGCACCCTCGTCCTGGTCTCGCCGGTGCTGCACATCCCGGTGGAGCTCGAGAAGGACGTGACGATCGTCGACTTCCCGCTGCCCACCGAGGCGGAGATCCGACGGGTGCTGGACGGCATGATCGCCGCCAACTCCGCCAGCGGCCGGATCCGGATCGCCCTGGACGGCCTCGGTCGGGAACGGCTCGCCAAGGCGGCTCTCGGGCTCACGCTGCACGAGGCGGAGAACGCGTTCGCCCGCGCCATGGTCAACGACGGCGTGCTCGACGGCAGCGACCTCGCGGTCGTGCACGAGGAGAAGCGGCAGACCGTACGCAAGTCTGGGCTGCTGGAGTTCGTCGACGCCGCGGTCGACCTCGCCGACGTCGGCGGGCTGGAGAACCTGAAGCGGTGGCTGGCCAAGCGGGACGGTTCCTGGCTGGCCGAGGCGGCGGCGTACGGGCTGCCCGCGCCCCGGGGTGTCCTGATCACCGGCGTGCCCGGCTGCGGCAAGTCCCTGACCGCCAAGGCGATCGCCTCCGCCTGGGGCCTGCCGCTGCTGCGGCTGGACGTCGGGCGGGTCTTCGCCGGGCTCGTCGGGTCGAGCGAGCAGAACATGCGCAGCGCCATCCGGACCGCCGAGGCGACCGCCCCCTGCGTGCTGTGGGTCGACGAGATCGAGAAGGGATTCGTCGGCGGGGCCGGCGACTCCGGCACCTCCGCCCGGGTCTTCGGCTCCTTCCTGACGTGGATGCAGGAGAAGGCCAAGCCCGTCTTCGTCATCGCGACCGCCAACGACTTCGAGCGGCTGCCCCCGGAACTGCTCCGCAAGGGACGCTTCGACGAGATCTTCTTCGTCGACCTGCCGACCCGCGCGGAACGGGCGTCGATCTGGCGGGTCCACCTCGCCCGGCGGCTGCGCAACCCGGCCGTCGCCGGTGCCCTGACGCCCGACGACGCCCTGCTCGGCGAGCTCGCCGGGCTCAGCGAGGGCTACTCGGGGGCCGAGATCGAGCAGGCCGTCGTCGGCGGGCTCTTCGACGCCTTCGCCGAACGGCGTCCGCTGCGCCGCGACGACCTGGTGCGGGCCCTGGTCAGCATGGTGCCGTTGAGCGTCACCCAGGCGGAACGCATCGACGCCGTACGGTCCTGGGCCGACGCCCGCGCCGTCGCCGCCACCGCCGCCGAGGACTGGGACCTCGGCGGTCGTCCCAACGGCCCGGGCGGCTCCCGGCCCGGCGGCCCGGGGCAGCAACGGGGTCATGGCGGGCGAGCGGTCGAGTTCTAGTCTGTGGGTCGACACCGAGGGAAGGGTCCCGATGAGCGTCTCACTGATACTCCTGCCGCTGGCTGTCGCCGCCGTCGCCGCGACCCACGCCGCCACCGCCGGGCGGGACGGGGAGGATCGCGTCGTCTGCGAGGTGCAGACCCGGATGCGGGACGAGACGCTGCTCGTCGCCGCCTTGCGCGACACCGGCGCGGCGGTCGCCGCCGAGCCGGACGCGATCATCGCGGACTGGGCCGACGTGCGGGCCGGCTTCCAGCGCGGCGAGGACGGCATCTGGTCGGCGCACTTCACGGGCGAGGTCGACGAGCAGCGGGCCGTCGAGGCGGTCCGGGCCATCGACGCCGCGTACGGGCGGCAGGTCCAGCGGGCCGTGCTGGAGCGGCTGCGCGAGCAGGCCCCCGCCGCCGGGCTGCGGCTGGAGTCTGAACAGGTCACCGAGGACGCGAGCGTGCGCCTGGTGTTCGCCGTCGAGGGCAGGTCCTGATGGGCGGGCAGCCGCGCATCGTGGTCACCGTGACCAGCGAGGGCGTGGTGAGCGCCGAGACCAGGGACGTGCTCGGCGACGGCTGCCTCGACTACATCGCCGTGCTGGAGGACCTGCTGGCGGCCCGCACGGTGCGCAGCGCGTACACCGCCGACCACGGTCGCGCGGCCGTGCCCGCCCGGCAGGAGCAACGTGACGTCGAACGCGCCTAGCCCCGGCTGGCCGCCCCCGGCCGCCCCCCGGCCGAGCGCGATGTGGCACGTGTTGCAGAGCTGGTGGCTGCTGCTGCCCGTCCTCGGGTGCAGCTGCCTCGGCGGCTTCGGGTTCATCTACGTGGGCCTGCGGGCCCGGCGCGCGGCCTGGTGGGTCCCCGGCATCGTCTACGCCGTGGTGGGCTGGGCGGCGTTCATGCTCGTCGGCGGGTCGGACAAGGAGAACGCCGTCAGCGACTGGGCGGTGGGCGTGCTCCTGGCCGTCTGGGCGTCCAGCATCCTGCACGCCGCGCTGATCAATCCGGCGTGGTTGCGCTGGCTCACGCACCGCCGCGCCAGGTCGGCGGCGGCGTGGCCGGGAGGGGCGTACCCGCTGGCCCCACTGCCCCGGGCGGCTCCCGTCGGCCCGGTGCCCGGCCCCTACCCGGGCATGACGCTGACGTATCCGCCCGGTTCACCGGCCGCCTACCCGCCCTCGTACCCGGCGGCCGCCTATCCGCCCCCGTCGGCCGGGCACCCCCGAGCCACGTCGGCGTATCCGCCGCAGTCGTTCGGGCCGGCGGCCCCGCCGCCCGGGTCGCCGGTGGGACAGCCGCCCGCGCCGGCCGGGTACCCGCCGCCGGCGGCCGATCCGACGATGGTGCCGCACCAGCCGGTCGACCCCTTCGGGTCCGAGCCGCTCGCGCCGCCGTCGGACCCGTGGGCCGACGGGGAGTCCGGGACGGTCGACGTGAACACGGCCGGGCCGGAGGCCCTCGCCGCGCTGCCCGGCTTCGACCCGCGGCGCGCCCGGCAGGTGCTGGCCGAGCGGGAGCGGCGTGGGTCCTTCGGCAGCCTGGCCGAGTTCGCGGCCGCCGCCAACCTGGCCCCCCACGAGTACGCGCGCCTGCGCGACGCCGTGGCCTGCGTCCCGCCCGCCGGGCCGGCGCCCGGGCAGCCGCCACCCGGCCGGGTCCTCGATGTCTGACGACGGTCCCGGGCCCCGCCCGGCGGCCGGGGCGGAGGCGGTGTCGGTGGCCCGGTTCCTGGCCGCCACCCGCGCCGAGGGGCCGGGCGAGCGGACGGCCGTCTGGGTGCAGGGCTGCGCCATCCGCTGCCCCGGCTGCTTCAACCCGCACCTGTGGAGCTTCCGGGGCGGGGAGCGGGTCGCCCCCGCCGACCTGGTGCGCCGGGTGCTCGACGCCGACACCGAGGGGCTGACGCTGCTGGGCGGCGAGCCCTTCGACCAGGCCGCCCCGCTGGCGGCCGTCGCCGCCGGGGTACGCGCCGCCGGCCGCTCGGTGATGACCTTCACCGGCTACACCAGGGCGCAGCTGCACCGGGCGGTCGACGCCGGCCGGGACGACGTCGCGGCGCTGCTCGCGGCGACGGACCTCCTCGTCGCCGGGCCGTTCCTGGCCGACCGGATCGACACCCGGCGGCCCTGGGTGGGTTCCACCAACCAGGAGTTCGTGCTGCTCGACGACCGCTTCCCGGGCCTGCTCGACGAGGTGTCGCACAGCCCGGACCGGGTCGAGGTGACCGTCGACGCCGCCGGCGGGGTCGCGGTGAACGGCTGGGCCGAGGTCGACGCCCTCGACGAGTTGCTGGCGTCGGTGACCCGACCTCAGTCCCGGCGGGCCAGCGCCGAGCGGCGGTAGCCGTAGACGGCGTAGACCACCGCGCCGAGCACGAACCAGACGGCGAAGCGCAGCCACGTCTCCGGGGCCAGATAGGTGATCAGCCAGAGGGAGAAGGCGGCCCCCAGCGCCGGCACGACCGGCATTCCCGGCAACCGGAAGGTGCGCGGCGCGTCCGGGCGGCGGTAGCGCAGCACGATCACCGCCACGCAGACCACCACGAAGGCCAGCAGGATGCCGATGTTGGTCAGCTCGGCGGCCTCCCGGATCGGCAGGAAGCCCGCGATCAGGGCCGAGCCCACGCCGACGATCCAGGTGACCCGGCTCGGCACCCGCCGGACCGGGTGCAGCTTGGCGAACCAACCCGGCAGCAGCCCGTCCCGGCTCATCGAGTACCACACCCGCGTCACGCCGAGCATGAAGGTGAACATCACGGTCAGGATGCCGATGATCGCGCCGACGGCGATCACGCTGGCCAGGCCGGAGAGCCCGACGGAGGCGAACGCGGAGGAGAAGCCGCTCTCCGGGTCGATGTCCCGGTAGTTCTGCATGCCGGTCAGCACCAGGGTGGCCAGCACGTAGAGGACCATCGAGATCGCCAGCGAGTAGATGATCGCCCTGGGCATGTGCCGGCGGGCGTCCTTCGACTCCTCGGCGGCGGTGCTCATCGCGTCGTAGCCGAACACGGCGAAGAAGACCGTGGCCGCGCCGGTCAACGCCCCGCCCACCCCGAAGGGGAAGAACGGCGAGTAGTTCGCGGTGCTGACGTGGAAGAAGCCGACGACGACGACCAGCAGCACCACGGCGATCTTCAGCCCGACGACGACGGTCTCGAACCGGGCGGCGGACTTGATGCCGAGGTTCAGCAGGAACGCGATGAACAGGCAGAGGACCACCGCGAACAGGTCGACCACCCGCCCCTCGCCGGTGCCGGGGGCGCCGAGCATCCAGGCCGGCAGGTCCGCCCCCAGCTCTCCCACGAGGAACGAGAAGTAGCCGGAGATGCCGATCGCCACCACGGCCACGATCGCGGTGTACTCCAGCAGCAGGTCCCAGCCGATGAACCAGCCCACCGCCTCGCCGAGCACCGCGTAACCGTAGGTGTAGGCCGAGCCGGCCTTCGGGATCATGCCGGCGAACTCGGCGTACGACAGGGCGGCCGCCGCGCTGGCGAGCCCGGCGATCAGGAACGAGACCAGCACGGCCGGGCCGGCGGTCTCCCGTGCCACGGCACCGGCCAGGGCGAAGATGCCCGCGCCGATGATGCCGCCCACCCCGATGGCGGTGAGCTGCCAGAGCCCGAGGGAGCGCGCGAGCCCGTCGCCGCTCTCGTCGGCGATCTCCTCGACCGGCTTGCGGCGGAAGATCCCCGTGCCGCCGCCCGCCGTCCGTCCCGTGGAGGTCATCGTCGTCCCCTTCCCGAACCGTCTTCGCCGACGCGATGCCCCTGCGCGTACCCAAGAACGACGTACGTCAATCTCCGGCGAGGGCGCCACCGTGCCGGGACGCGGCACGGGGGGCTCACTCGGCGACCGGCAGCACGACCTCGTTGTGGCGCAGGAACCACGGCTTCCACGGCGGGTCGAAACGCGCGTACCGCACGGCCCCGGCGGGGCTCAGCCCGGCCGCGGTGACCGCGCGGCCCAGCGCGGTCGCCCGCCGCTCGAACGCCCGCGCCGTCCAGCGGCCCGAGAAGCGGGTCGCGGCGGCGAGCTGTGAAGGGACCGCCCGGACACGCACCCGGGGGTCGGCCGGCTCGGGCAGCGTGTCGGTGTCGAAGCCGCCCGGCATCACGAGCCACACCAGCCAGTGACCCGGCCGGTCCCCCTCCTCCTGCACGAACGGCACCGTCAGCGCGATCGTCTCCCGCGAGGACGCCCGCCGGGACCGGTCGGCGCCGCGCAGGTACGCGCCCAGCGGCCGGAAGGCGTCCCGGGCGGCCTGCTCGAAGGCGCCCTCCGCGCGTACCTCGGCGACCAGGTGCGGCGGGTAGCGGCGCAGCTCGAAGCCGGGGTGCCGCGCCACCACCCGGTACGGCTGCTGCTCGGTCATCGCGCCCCCCGTGGCCCGGGACCTCTCGCCAGCAACGCTACCGGCCGTCGACCTCCGGCTCAGCCGAAGTCGTGTCCCCCGGCCGGGGCTGCGGGGCGGCCCGGGTCAGCCGCCAGTACTGCCGCCGCCCGTCGTCGCGGAGCACCACCCCGGCGCGGCCCAGCTCGCCGCGCAGCTCGCGGGCCTCGCCGCCCCGGTCGGAGTCGAGCGCCCGCTGCCGGGCCCGCAGCAGCGCGTCCGCGGCGGGCGGCAGTCCGGGCAGGCCCGGCACCCATCGCCGGTACGCGTCCCGGTGCGGGTCGCCGTCGGTCCACGGCCAGCCGTGCGCGCGGAACGCGTCGCGCAGCCGGTCGACGGGCAGGTCCGACCGCTCCCGGACCAGCTCCCCGTCGTCCGCGCCGAGCAGCACCAGGTCCTTGCCGTCGACGAAGACGGCGCGCACCGGTCGCCGTTCGACCTGCCGGTCCGCGCGGTCGCGGCGCAGCCGTACCCGTTCGGTGCCGACGGTGACGGCGAGCCGCTCGGCGGTGCCCACGGCGGCGACCAGCAGGCCGCCCAGGGTGCCGAGGGCCAGCCCCCCGAAGCCGGCCTGCGGGTCGGGCAGGCCGGCGACCAGCTCGAAGAGGTCCTGCGCGGGGGCCCAGGACAGCCCGGCGACCCACTGCGCGCCCGCGACGAGCAGCCACCCGGCGCCCGCGCCGAGCGGGGGGAGGGCGCCCCAGAGGAACGCCAGTTCCGCCGCGCCGCCGTCGACGACGGTGGGGGAGCCGTAACCGTCCACCGTCAGGACACCTCGCGCCGCAACGTACGGACCAGCCCCGCGACCAGCGGCACGGCCAGCCAGAGCAGCAGCGACACGGCGAAGCGCCCCCACTGGCCGGCGGTCACGTCGGGCGTGAGCAGCGGTTCCATGGTCCGGCCCGTGTCGAGCCAGCCCGCGGGGCCCTGCAGCGGCCGGATCATCTCGCCGAGGATCGACCAGAGGGTCGGCAGCAGCAGGAAGCCGACGATCGCCAGCGGGGTGTTGAGCAGCAGCAGGCCGAAGCCGGCCCCCATCAGCACGTTGGCCACCTGGAGCACCACGGCGTGCAGCACCAGCACCCATTCCATGCGCCAGGTGCCGGCGCCGCCGGTGGCCCCGGCGACCAGCGTGCCGGCGGCGGCCACGCCGAGGCTCACCAGCACCGACGCCAGCGCCGCCAGCACCATCGCGGCCAGCTTCGCGACGATCACCCGGCCCCGCCGGGGCACCAGGGCGAACGTGGTCAGCGCCGTGCGCTGCGACCACTCCCCGGTGATCGACAGGATGCCCAGCACGGGCAGCAGCAGCCCGATCGGCAGCATCGAGGAGAGGAAGAAGTTGGCGAAGGTCTGCGCGGCGTCGTCCGTCCAGATCAACTGGACCACCACGAGGGCGGCGGCCAGCAGCCCGATGGTGATCAGCAGCCAGAGCCCGGCCCGGGTGTCGACGAGCTTGCGCAGCTCCACGCCGGTGAGGCGCAGCAGCGACGGCCGGCGTACGCCCGGATGGCGCGGGAGAGCGGCGGCGGTGGGCGGGCTGGCGGTGGTGGCGGTGGTCATCGGACGGCCTCCTGGGTCGACGCGCCGGCGGTCAGGGTGAGGAAGAGCTGTTCCAGGCCGCCGCTGCCGGCCGCCCGCAGTTCGGTGAGGGCGACGCCGGCGTCGGCGGCGGCCTGCCCGACCGCGTCGGCGTCGGCGTGGACCAGCAGCCCCTCGGTGCCCTCGGTGAGCGCCAGCCCGGCCCGGTCCAGGGCCGCGCGCAGCGCCGCGCCGTCGCGGGCCCGCACGAGCGTCCCGCCGCCGGCCAGCAACTCGGTCTTGTCGCCCTGGGCCACGATCCGGCCGCCCCCGATGACCACCAGCCGGTCCGCGACCGCCTCCACCTCGCGCAGCAGGTGGGAGGAGAGCAGCACGGTGCCGCCCCGGTCGGCGAAGTCGCGCAGCAGGCCGCGCATCCAGAAGATCCCCTCCGGGTCCAGGCCGTTGGCCGGTTCGTCGAGGATCAGCACCCGGGGGTCGCCCAGCAGCGCGTGCGCCAGGCCGAGCCGCTGCCGCATCCCCAACGAGTACGCTCGCAGGCGGCGCCTGGCCGCGACCTCGTTCAGCCCGACCAGGTCGAGCTTGGCGGGGACCTGGCGGCGGTCCACGCCCATGGTCGCCGCGGCCACGGTCAGCGCCTCCCGCCCGGTGCGCCCCGCGTGCTGGGCCGAGGCGTCCAGCAGCACGCCCACCTCCCGCCCCGGGTTGGGCAGCTCCCGGTACGGCCGGCCGCCGACCGTGGCGCCGCCGCCGCTGGGCGGCGTGAGCCCGCAGATCATCCGCATGGTGGTGGACTTGCCGGCGCCGTTGGGCCCGAGGAAGCCGGTGACGGTGCCCGGCTCGCAGCGGAACGACACGTCGTCGACGGCCGTGTGCCGCCCGTACCGTTTGGTGAGGTGTTCCACGCTGATCATGCCGGTCACGCTGCCGGAGCCACCCGGCCGTCCGCTGCGGCCGACGGTGCAGACCGGTCGCTACCTTGGTCGACGTTCGGGTCTCGACTTTGGTAGCTGGCCGGCCGGTCGAACGGCTGCCTAGCATGGGCGCGTGACCAGTGCCGCCGTTCCGGAGCACCCCTGGCTGCTGCCGGGGGCGATCAGTGTCGACCCGACGGCCCGGGCGGGGCGGGGCCCGCGTCGCACCACCCGCGACTGGGTGATCGACTGCCTCTGCTTCCTGCTCTCCCTCGGCTGGGTGCTGCTCGCCACGGCCGACGCGGCCGGGCCCGACCCCGAGTTCTCCACCCCGCTGCCGCAGCGCTGGATGATCCCGGCCGACGCCCTGGTCGGGCTCGTCTGCTGCGCGCTGCTCTGGGTGCGACGCCGGTGGCCGCTGGGGCTCCTCGTCGCGACCACGCCGCTCACCCTGTTCTCGATGGCGGCGGCGGTCCCGCTGCTGATCATCTACTTCACGGTCGTGGTGCACCGCCGCACGGCCGTCGCGCTGGCGGTGAGCGCCGCCGGCCTCGTCACCAACGCCGTCTTCAGCTACCTGCGCCCGGATCCGCACATGCCCTACTGGGCCACGGTCGCCTGGGGAGTGGTGGTCGGCCTCTCCGTGCTGGCGTGGGGGATGTTCGTCCGGGCCCGGCGGCAGCTCGTCGTGTCGCTGCGCGAGCGCGCCGAGCGGGCCGAGGCGGAGCAGCAGTTGCGGGTGGCGCAGGCCCGGCACCTGGAGCGCACCCGGATCGCCCGCGAGATGCACGACGTGCTGGCGCACCGGATCTCGCTGCTCAGCCTGCACGCCGGCGCGCTGGAGTTCCGGCCGGACGCGGCGCCGCAGGAGGTGGCGAGGGCGGCCGGGGTGATCCGGGCCAGCGCCCACGCCGCGTTGCAGGACCTGCGGGAGGTGATCGGGGTGCTCCGCGCGGAGAACACCGCCGAGGCGGATCCCGAGCGCCCGCAGCCCACCTTGGGTGACCTGCCCGTGCTCGTCGAGGAGTCCCGGTCGGCCGGGGTCCGCATCGGCATGCGCGAGGTGGTCACCTCGGTGGAGCGGGTGCCCGCGGCGGTGGGACGCAGCGTCTACCGGATCGTGCAGGAGGGGCTCACCAACGCCCGCAAGCACGCCGCCGGCGCGGCGGTCACCCTCGACGTCACCGGCGCCCCCGGCGAGGGGCTGAGCGTGGAGATCCGCAACCGGTGGCCGGTCGGCGGCGGCGCCGGCCCGGAGATCCCCGGCGCCGGCACCGGCCTGGTCGGCATCGCGGAGCGCGTCAGCCTGGCCGGCGGCCGGCTGGAGTACGGGCGGGACGACTCGGGCGACTTCCGGCTGGCCGCCTGGCTGCCGTGGCCGGCGTGAGCGGGCCGGGCGTGACCGGGCCGGCCGGGGACGGGGCCGGGCCCACCGCCGACCGGCCGGTGCGGGTGCTGATCGTCGACGACGACGCGCTGGTCCGGGCCGGCCTGTCGATGATCCTCGGCGGCGTGCCGGACCTGCTCGTGGTCGGGGAGGCCGCCGACGGCGGCGAGGTGCCCGCCGCCGTGGCCGCCTGCGCGCCCGACGTGGTGCTGATGGACATCCGGATGCCCCGGGTCGACGGTCTCGCGGCCACCGAGGCGCTGCGCGCGTCGTCGCACCCGCCGGAGGTGCTGGTGCTGACCACCTTCGACGCCGACGAGCAGGTGCTCCGGGCGCTGCGGGCGGGGGCCGGCGGCTTCCTGCTCAAGGACACCCCGCCGGCCGAGATCGTCCGGGCGGTGCACCGGGTGGCGGCGGGGGAGGCGACGCTCTCCCCGGCGGTCACCCGCCGGCTGATCGACCACGTGACCGCGCCCGGCGCGCCGGGGGGCCCGGAGCCGCGCCGGGAGCGGGCGCGGCGCCAGCTCGCCGGGCTCAGCGAGCGGGAGCACGAGGTCGCCGTCGCGGTCGGGCGGGGCCGGACGAACGCGGAGATCGCCGCCGAGCTGTTCATGAGCGTCGCGACCGTGAAGGCGTACGTGTCGCGGCTGCTGGTGAAGCTCGACCTCAACAACCGGGTCCAGGTCGCCCTGCTGGTGCACGACGCCGGCCTCGTCTGAGCGGTGTTGAACCTTTCGGGGTCGGGCTCCGTACCAGTCGCCGAGGATGCGGTGCGGCGGGTCGGCCGCACCGCTGCCGGAGCCGCGGGAGGCCCTGCCGTGCGATTTGGTGAGCAGTCGACGGATCCCATCGACCAGATCCTGGGCGAGGTGCCGGTACCGGCGCCGCTGACCCCCGAGGACGTCCGGCTCGCGGTGCGCGCCGTGGTGGTGCACGCCGCGGAGGAGTGGCCGGCCGGGCCGCTGTGTCGCAACGACGGCGCGACCTACCCGTGCCGGCTGCACCGCTGGGGCCGGCGGGTGCTGGAACGGCACGGCCTCAACGAGCGGCAGATCGACGCCCTGGTGCGGCACGGCAACCCCTTCGTGCACGTGCCGTTCCCGTTCACGGTGACCGGCCCCGCGCCCGGTACCCGCACGTCCACCGGGCACCCGGCCGGTCCGCGGGCGGTCGCGCCCGGCGCCCGGCCCGCCGGCCCCGGCCGGCCGGTGGCTTCCTCCGCCACCGCGCCGCGCTGGCCCCGGGCGAGCTGAGCGGGGGGTACGCCCGCCGGCGCGACCGGGAACGGACCCGGCCCGGGACACGGGGTGTCGTCCCGCGTCCCGGGCCGGCGTCGCCGTGCCACCTCCCGGCGTCACCCGTCACCCGTCGACCGTCGGTGACCCTCGTCGCCCGGTCGCCCGGTCGCCCGGCGTGGCCGATTCGGCCGGTCAGTCGTTGCCGGCGCCGATCCCGCAGTCCGGCGCGGACCAGCTGGTGGTGTTCGGGGTGTCGTCCCGGTCGTTCTCCCGTCGTGAGTCGACGTGCACGTGGTCGTCGTGGTCCGGGTAGCCGGGCCCGTAGATCCCGCTGAAGCCCCGGCTGCGCGCGTCGCGGGCCAGTTGGCAGAGGGAGCTGGTGCGGGAGGTCAGGTCGGCGGCGTTGCCGTAGAGGTGCTGGCTGTCCGACGCCCCGCCGACCCGGTTGTTGCAGGTACGGCTGCGGAAGCCGCTGCTGACGTAGAGCGGCTTGTCGCCGAGGCTGCGCCGCATCGCCTCCAGCTTCCACATCGTGCGCAGCGCGTTCTGCCTGGTCTGCGCGGGGGTGAGCGGACCGCCGCTCCAGCCGCCGCGACCGCAGCCGTCGTCCATCTCGTTGAAGCTGAAGTGCTGCGGCGTGCAGTCGTTGTCCTGGAGGTCGTAGAGCTTGCCGTACGTCTGCGGCCCGGCGACGCCGTCGGCGCGCAGCCCGTACGCGGACTGGAAGCGCTTGACGGCGGCGGCCGTCTTCGGTCCGTACCGACCGTCGTTCTCCACGATGTCCCGGTTGCCGGCCCACCCGGCCACCCGGATCTGCAACTGGCGCACGTCGTCGCCGGAGCGCCCCTGGTAGAGGTTGCGCTTCCACGTGTAGCAGCCGTCGGCGTGGGCCGCCGGCGCGGCGACCACCGTGGCGACAGCGGCTGCCGGCAACGCCAGGGCGAATGCGACAGCGACCCGTTTCAGGGTGTTAACGCGCACAGAAGTCCTCCCGATAGGAGTGCGATTGGGGTGGCATCCGGGACATCGGCCTGCCCGTCCCGTGATTTCCACCCTGGCAGGCCGACCGACGGTTCGCGGCAATTAACGAGAATTGTCCTCACGATTCGCCGTTCCTGAGCGTTCCCTGGGCATTACGCGAATTGCGAATCACCCAAGGGTCGGCATTCGACGACAGGAAACCCCGAAGGGCACGGAAAGCGGCAGTAGGGCACACGCAGGGTGATGTGAGCCGGCCGATCCGACCCGGTAACGTCAGCGCCGGCGGGACCGGGGGAGGGGCGGCATGGCACGTGGTGGCGTCTTCTGCATCGAGGGCCAGTGGCACCGTGACCTCAACGAGCGCGGCTCCGTGCTGCCCACCCTCGAACTGCTCGAACGGCTCGGCAAGATCCGCTTCATCCACAAGGACGCGGCCACCCGAGACGAGCTCTTCTACTTCGTGGACCGTTGGCTGCTCAAGCAGTACGCCGACCACCGGGTCGGCTTCTTCGCGATGCACGGCGAGCCGAGCCGGCTCTGCCTCACCGACTGGGAATCGGTGGCGCTCGCCGACGTCGCCGAACTGATGGCGGGTCGCTGCGAGGGCCGACGGCTCTATTTCGGCAGCTGTTCGGTGCTGCGCGCCTCCGACGCGGTGCTGCGCGGCTTCCTCGACGCCACGGGAGCGGCGCTGATCTGCGGGTACACCCGCGAGGTGGACTGGGTCGAGTCGGCCGCCTTCGAAACCGTCTTGCTCGACGTGCTGGCCAACGGTCAGCGCCACAACGCCGCCGAGCTGCGGATGGGCTCGGCGCACTGGGCGCCGCTCGCCTCGTACCTCGGCTTCCGGGTGATCTACGCCAACGGCCGCGCCTGGCGGCCGTCGGTCCGCCCCCGCGTGCCCGCCCAGCCCGCCGCCCGCCGCGCCGCCCCGCGACCGCGGTGAGGCCGCCCGCGGGCCCGTGCGGGCCCATGCGCCCGGGTGCGGGCCGGTGCGGTCGCCGTGCGGCGGCCGCCCTGGTAGGAACGAACGATGGCACGCAGCATCGCGACGAACACCCGGGTCGACCGGGCCGAGCTGACCGAGTTCCTCCGGCCGCGGCACCGGGTGGTGCTGATGACCACCCGCGCCGACGGCCGGCCGCAGTCGTCCCCCGTCACGGCCGGGGTGGACGGCGAGGGGCGGTTGGTGGTCTCCACCTATCCCGGGCGGGCCAAGGTCGCCAACGTCCGCCGCGACCCACGGGTGTCGGCGTGCGTGCTCTCCGACGACTGGAACGGCCCGTGGGTGCACCTCGACGGCACCGCCGAGGTGCTGGACCTGCCGGCGGCGCTGGAACCGCTGGTGGAGTACTTCCGCTGCATCTCCGGCGAGCACCCGGACTGGGACGAGTACCGGGCGGCGATGCTGCGTCAGGGCAAGTCGCTCATCCGGGTCACCGTCGACGCCTGGGGTCCGATCGCCACCGGTGGTTTCCCGGCCCACCTCGCCGACTGACCCGCCCTCAGTACGCGGCGGTGAAGCGGGCGTTCTCGTGGCGCGGCTGCTCGATCTCGTCCACGATCGCCACCGCCAGGTCCTCGTAGCTGAGCACCGAGCGGCCCTCGTGGTCGGTCACCGGCTGGTCGCCGCCCGTGCGGTAGTGCCCGGTGCGCTCGCCCGGATGGAACTCCAGCGGCGGCGGGGAGACGTACGTCCAGGTCACCCCGTCGGCCGAGGAGCGGTAGAAGTCGAGGGCGTCGGCCTGCCCCAGTGCGGCGTCGCGGTACTCCTCGGGGAAGTCCGGCTCGTCGAGGTGGCGGGTGCCCTTCGGGGTGAGCAGGGTCGACCCGCCGCCCACGTGGATGATCCGGGGCGCGGCCGGCATGCCGCGCAGCACGCCGACCAGGTTCCGTGCCGCGTCGAGCCACAGGTCGTGTTCGCCGCCGCCGATCGCCACCACCATGGCGTCCGTGTCGGGCGCCAGCTCCCGTACGCTCCGCTCGCTGGTGGCGTCCCCGGTCACCACCGTGACGGCCGGTGGCAGGTAGGAGGTGGCCTCCGGCCGGCGCACCGCGGCGGTGACCCGGTGGCCCCGGCCGACCGCCTCGGCGGTGATCCGCGAGCCCGCGGTGCCACCCGCACCGAAAATGACGATGTTGCTCATACCGCCTCCCGCCCGGCCCGTCCGGCCCGGCGGACGTAGCCCGTCTCCAGGCTATTGACCGGTGCCGCCGTGCGCTGGCGGACCGGGGATCCCGGCCGGCCCAACCGCCCTGTGCGCCGGCGGAGTCCGGGCCCGGCTCAGTCGACCAGGGCGGAGTAGACCAGCTGGCGCAGCTGCGGTCGGATCGGGTAGGTGCTCGACGGCATGAGCTGGGTGAAGAACAGGGCCGTGACCTCCTCGGCCGGGTCGACCCAGAACGCCGTGCTCGCCACGCCACCCCAGTAGTACTCGCCGGGGCTGCTCGGCACCCGGCTCGGCACGGGGTCGTCGACCACGGCGAAGCCGAGCCCGAAGCCGATCCCGTCGAGGGTGGTCTCGGCGAAGCCGCCGGCCGAGAGGGTCTCCAGGTCCTGCCCGCCGGGCAGGTGGTTGCGGGTCATGAAGCGCACGGTGCGCGGCCCCAGCAGGCGTACCCCGTCCAGCTCGCCGCCGCGCAGCAGCATCTGGGTGAACCGGTGGTAGTCGGCGGCGCTGGAGATCAGGCCGCCGCCGCCGGAGAGCAGCAGCGGCTTCTCGTACGCCAGGGCGCCCAGCTTGTCGAAGCGGAAGGCGCGGCCGGTGCGCGGGTCGGGCGCGTAGAGGGCGGCGAGCCGGTCGGCGGCGTCGCCCCCGGCCCACCAGTGCGTGTCCGTCATGCCCAGCGGGCGGAAGATCCGGTCGGCCAGGAAGGCGTCCAGGCTCTGCCCGGAGACCACCTCGACGAGCCGGCCGAGCACGTCGGTGGCGACCGAGTAGCCCCAGGCGGTGCCGGGCTGGAACAGCAGGGGCAGCTCGCCGAACGCCTGGCAGGCCGTGGCCAGGTCGACGTCCGCCGGCGGGTACAGGTCATAGCCGGCGGCCCGGTAGATGGAGTCGACCACCGAGGTCTGCATGAAGCCGTACGTCAGGCCGGCGGTGTGGGTGAGCAGGTGCCAGACCCGGATCGGTTCGACCGCCGGCACCGTGTACGGCTTGAGGGCCGAGCCCTTGGCGTAGACCCGCATGTCCGCGAACTCGGGCAGCCACCGGCTGATCTCGTCGGTCAGCTCGAAGCGGCCCTCCTCCCACAGGATCATCGCGGCGACCGAGGTGACGGGCTTGGTCATCGAGTAGATGCGCCAGAGCGTGTCCGTCTCGACGGGCCGGCCGGCCTCGGCGTCGCGCAGCCCGTACGTCGACGAGTGGGCGATCTCGCCACGGCGGGTAACGAGCACCTGCCAGCCGGCGAGGCGACCGCTGTCGACGTACCTGCCGAAGTGCTCGTCGATGCGCGCCAACCGCGCCGGGTCGAAGCCGATCTGGTCCGGGTCGATGCTGCGTGCCACACTCACGCCGCCGAAACTACTAGCCGGTACGCCGCGGTGGAAGGGCCGCCGCGTTGTCCCACCGCCTCGGTAGCCTGGTGCGATGCCCGAGCTGACCGAGGACGCGACCTTCCGCGACGAGGACTGGTACGGCGAGGAACTGGTGGACCGGCGCTTCGTCCGCTGCGAGTTCTTCCACGTCGACCTCACCGAGGCGGTGAGCCGGGGCGCGGTCTTCGACGGCTGCACCTTCGGCAACGTGAGCTTCAACGCCTCCCGGCACACCGACTCGGCCTTCACCCGCTGCACCTTCCAGCGGTGCAACTTCTTCGAGGCGGAGTTCACCGGCTGCAAGCTCGTGGGCAGCACCTTCGCCCAGTGCGACCTGCGGCCGCTGACGGTCGCCGGCGGCGACTGGTCGTTCGTCGCGCTGCCCGGTGCCGACCTGCGCGGGGTGCGCGTCACCGACGTGCGGATGCGCGAGGCGGATCTCACCGGGGCCAACCTCACCGGGGCCACGGTCACCGGCGTCGACCTCTCCGCCGCACAGCTGCACAGCTCCCGGCTGTCCGGGGCCGACCTGCGCGGCAGCGACCTCACCGCGCTCGACCCGACGGTGGTGGAGCGGGCCGGGGCGATCGTGGACGCCACGCAGGCCATGGTGATCGCGCAGGCGCTCGGCTTCGAGATCCGCTGAGCGGAGCCGGCGCGGGTTGTCCGGACCGCCTGCCCGGACCCGAGGCGCCGCGGGACCCGCGACCGCGGTCCTGATCGATGTCCGCTACCGTCCGGTGACGAACTGGACACGCCCGTCCGTCCGGCGCAACGGACGAGGCGGTGCGGGCGCGGGACGCCCACAACGGACGCCCGCGACCGGGCCGGGGCCGGTGGAAGGTGGAGGGTCGGTGGCGGAGGAAGACCTCACCCGACAGCGCATCCGGCCGCCGCGGTACGGCCGCCGGGGCGGCGGGCCGGCAGCCCCGCCCGGGACGCCGCCCCCACCCCCGCCACAGGCCGGGCACACCCGCACCACCCTGCGACGGCTGGCCCGGGCGCGGCAGCGCCGCCGGTGGGCCGTCGAGGGGATCGCCGTGGTCGCCTGCCTGGTCGCCCTCGTGTCGTACCTGACCGCCGGCGACCCCGAGCCGGAGGGCGAGACCGCCGGCGGCGTACCGGCGGGCGCCGGCCGGCCGAGCGGCTTCCCCGGGCTGGAGGGGCGCGACCTCGACGCCGGCCTGGTCTCGCCCGGGCTGCGGCCCCGGCAACGTCCGCCGAGCCCGTCTCCGACGCCACCGACGCCACCGACGTCCGCGCCGCCGGTGCGGGCGGTGCTCGCCGCCAGCATGGCCGAGGCACCGGGCGAGGTGGACCTGACCACGGTGGGCAGCCGCGACTGGGTCCACTGGGGCCTGCGCGGCGCGGAGTCGGCGGTCCGCAAGCGCGGCGGCTCCGGCGAGATCCGCGACGAGGGCGGCACCGGCCGGCGGGGCGGCTGGGACGACAACCAGGAGACCTTCAGCTGGCGCGACGGCAGCCCGGTGGCGTCGGTGAGCGGCTCGCCCCACGGGGTCTACCGGTGCGGCGCCGGCAGCGGCTTCACGCTCGCGGTGGTCGCCGACGGTCGGGCGCGCACCGTCCGGCTGTACGGCGGGGTGTGGATGGCCCGGGGACGGCTGGACGCCCGCCTCTCCGTCGGCGGTCCGAGCCGGACCCTGCGGATCGAGGACCGGCACACCAGCCGGTCCACCGAGTTCACCATCCGGTTCCAGGCGCCGAAGGGCAGCCGGCTGGTGCTGACCTGGACGGTGGAGCAGGCGTTCAGCGACGACTGCGGCAACGTCGGCGTCCAGGCGGTCGCGCTGCGCTGACCCGGGCGTCCGGGCGGCCTCGTTCGCCCGGCGACCGGCCGCTGCCCGGAGTAGCGTGGTCGCGACGACCGGGTGCGCGAGGGCGAACGGGAGGGCCGATGGGCGAGCAGGTGCTGGACAGCCCGCAGGGCTGGGTGGCCGACCACATCCGGCGGTACGTCGAGACCGGCGGCGGCGAGGGGCACGAGTGGCGGCCCGGGGTCTTCACCCTGCTGCTGACCACCCGGGGCCGGCGCAGCGGCAAGCTGCGGCGCACCGCGCTGATCTACGGCCGCGACGGCGACGCCTACCTGGTCGTCGCCTCGCAGGGTGGCGACCCGAAGCACCCGGCCTGGTACCTCAACCTGCTCGACGAGCCGCTGGTCGAGGTGCAGGTGGGCGCCGAGCGGTTCACCGCGCGGGCGCGGACCGCGACGGCGGAGGAGAAGCCGCGCATGTGGTCCACGATGGCCGCCATCTGGCCGGCGTACGACGAGTACCAGGCGAAGACCGACCGGGAGATCCCCGTCGTCGTGCTCGAACGCGCCTGAGCGGGAGCGACCCGCCGTCGTTACCTGACGGGTAATCGACGCCGGGGGCGTGCCGGCGGAAGACTCGGCGTACCGCCCCGGTCCGTCCGGCCGGGCGGACCGGCTCCCGGGAGGCACCATGCCCGCGTTCGCGCTCGCCCACCTGCACGACACCCCGGTCAACGAGGACATCCTCACCTACCTCGAGCGCATCCAGGCCACGCTGGAACCGTTCGGCGGCCGGTTCCGGGTGCACGGCGCCGAGGTGGAGGTCAGGGAGGGCGACTGGCCGGGCACCGTGGTCGTCATCGAGTTCCCCGACCTGGACCGGGCCCGCGCCTGGTACGACTCGCCGGCGTACCAGGAGATCCTGCCGCTGCGCACCCGGCACATCCCGGGCGCGGCGCTGATCGTCGACGGCGTCGCCCCCGACTACGACCCCCGCCGGACGGCCGCCCGGCTGCGGGCGCGGGCGGCCGGCTGACCGGCGGCTCCGCCCCGACGACGGTCCCCCGCCGCCGGGTGGTCCGTGTCCACCTCGCGGGACAGTTTGTCCGTCGCGCTGCGTCGAGCCTGTCGTAACTTTCTGCTGTCCATCTCCGACAATCCCTTGTGGAGGCTTGACCGATGAGCAGCGTCACGACCCGCACCGTCCGTCCGGGCACCCCCCGGGGCGCCGGGGAGCCGTCCGGGGAGGTGCTCCGGGAGATCCCGATGCCGCCGTACGTGACGGTCGAGGACGCCCAGTTCGCCGTGCGGGCGATCGTGGTGCACGCGCCCAGGGCCTGGTCCGGCGGGACCGTCTGCCGCAACGACGCCAGCCCGCACCCGTGCCGGCTGCACCGTTGGGGGACCCGCGTGCTGGCGCAACGCGGCCTGCGTCCCGCCGAGATCGCCGCGCTGATCGAGCGCGGGGACCCGGCCGCCGAGCTTCCGCACCGTCCCGTCGCCTGACGCCGGCGGGGCCCTCGCACCGGGCCCCGCCGGCCCGTCAGCAGGCGTTCGGCTTGATCCAGGCGCACTCCAGGCCCTCCGGGACCCGGGGGACGTCGGGCGCCGCCGGGGGCGCGACCCGGGCGCCGGTCACACTCTTCGCGGTGTACGAGGCCAGGGCGATCGCGATCTGGTCCTCCAGCGTCTTCACCGAGGAGGCCAGGTAGTTGTTGAGCAGGATCGAGAACGCCAGCACCCGCCCGTCGGCGTCGGTGACGTAGCCGGAGAGGCCGGAGACCCCGGTCAGGCTGCCGGTCTTGGCGTGCACGTTGCCCGCCGCCGGGGTGCCCCGCATCCGGCTGCGCAGGGTGCCGCCGACGAACCGGTCCGCCTCGCCGGCGACCGGCAGGGCCGCGTACCAGGTGTCGAACCAGGGCTCGGTGCGTACGGCGGTGAGCAGGTCCACGAACTCGTCGGCGGGGACGAGGTTGCGCCGGGAGAGCCCGGAGCCGTCGCGCTGGCGCAGGGTGCCGGTGTCCACCCCGGCGTCGGCGACGTACTCGCTGATCGCGGCGAGCCCGGCCGACCAGGTGCCGGCGCCGGAGAGCACCCGGCCGATCTCCTTGGTCAGCACCTCGGCGTGCCCGTTGTTCGACAGCTTCAGGAACGGCACCATCAGCTCGGCCAGCGGCATGGAGCGGTGCCGGCCCACCTCGGTCGCGTTCTCCGGGGTGGGCTGGCCGAGCACCGTCCGGCCGAGCACCCGTACGCCGTGCCGGCGCAGCGCCGACCGGAAGACGTCGGCGGCGTAGCCGGTGGGCTCCCAGACGCTGACCCAGTCGCTCGCCGGCGCGGCGCCGAGCGCGATCTGCCCGGTCACCACGACCGTGTTGCTCCCGTGCGCGCGCTCGAAGGAGACCGACGTCTCCCCGCCGGCGACCGTCTCGGCCCGGTTCTCGATCTTCAGGTAGCGGGTGGCCGGGGTGGTGGTGACGACCGGACGCGCGCCGGCGGTCGCGCCGGGGGCGGCGTGGACGACGACGGTGCCCGCGTCGTAGTCGGTGTCCGGTGCCACGGTCAGGGCGGAGACCTGCGCGGCGTAGTAGTACGGCTCGTCGTCCCAGGTCCAGTCCGGCCCGAGGCGGGTGCTGTCGTAGCGGGTGTCGTCGGCCACCAGGTCGCCGGTGACCACCCGGACGCCCGCGGCGGCGACCTGCGCGGCCAGCGCGTCGTAGTCGGCGGCCAGCATGGTCGGGTCGCCACCGCCGCGCAGGTAGAGGTCGCCGGAGACCAGGCCCGCCCGGCGGGCGCCGCTCGTGCGCACCTCGGTGCTGAAGCGGTGGCCCGGCCCCAGCAGTTCCAGCGCCGCCGCCGAGGTCAGCAGCTTGGTGTTGGAGGCCGGCACCAGGCGGCGCTCGCCGTTGCGGTGGTAGACCGTCTCGCCGGTCGTCGCGTCCTTGACCACCACGGAGGCCTGCGCCCCGGCCAGCCGGCTGTCGGCGAGGATCGCGTCGATGGTGGCGTTGAGGCGGGTCGCCGCGGGGGTGGGGGACTCGGCGGTGGCGGTCGGCGCGCCCGCCGTGGCGGCGGCGGCGACCAGCGCCACCAGCGCGAGCGTCCGGGGGAAGAGACGACGATGCATGGGGAGATGCTGCCATGCAGGTATCTGCCAGGAAAGGCCGCCGATGGAAAGAAATTTTCCGTCGGCGCCGGCCGGGCGGCCGTCGTGGTGGTGGTTACCCGTCTCCGACCGGATCACGCCCGACGCGCGCACTGAATCCGCTCTATTTGACGGATGCCCCGGCAGGGGGCAACGTAGGTCGTGGAGGGGCCCTCAGCCGCCCCGAAGCGCGACGGCCAGTGCGTGTCGCCATCCATCGCCTCCCACGTGTGCTCGTCCGCGGGCCGATGCCCGGTCCCGCACCGTGAATCCGAGAATCCACGAGGAGTTCCGCCATGCTCACCATGACCGACAACGCCGTGCTGGTCATCCGAGACCTCGCCAACCAGCAGGACGTCGCCGAGGACGGCGGGGTGCGGATCGCCGCCGACACCGACGCGGGCTCGCTCACCGTCGAACTGGTCGCCGAACCGGTCGACGGCGACCACGTGGTCGACAACCAGGGCGCGCGCATCTTCCTGGACTCCGACGCCGCCGAGCTGCTCGGTGACGCCTCGGTGGACGCCAGCGTCGACGACGAGGGCGTCATCCAGTTCGGGTTCAGCGAGAAGCAGTGACGGCGGTACGCCGCCCTCCCGCCGGCGCCGGTGGGCCGTGCGGCCCTCAGCCGGCCCGGTGGGTCTCCCCGCCGCGGTGCGGCCGGGCGGGACGACCCCGGTCCGGGAACGCCTGACCGGAGCGCCACGGCCCCGGCGTGGACTCCCGCCGTGGGTGCGCCAGGGTGGCCAGCACGTGCGCCAGGTGGTGCGAGGTGCTCCACGCCGCCCAGTTGCTGGCGGATCCGGCACCGGCGCCCCTGCGGGCGCGCCGCAGGATCTCGTGGTCGCCCCAGGAGAAGGCCGCGCCGGCGGCCGGCCAGTGCGGTGCCGAGACGACCGTGCGGCACAGGTCCGCGAACCGGTCGTCGCCGCGTCCGCCCCGCCGCGACCAGCGGTACACCCACCAGGCGCCGTCGGTGGTGTAGCGGACCGTGGGCAGCCGGTCGCCCGACTGCTCGGCGCCGGGCACCGCGGAGCCGACGCCGTAGTCGCCATAGCCGACGCCGAGGTCGGCCAGCCGCTGCCAGAGCTGCCAGTCCCAACGGTCGAGGCGTACCGGCTCGTCGGTGGGCAGGGCGCGGACCGCCGGCGGCATCCCGCCCGCCGCCACGCTCACCGAGCGCCAGGCGTGCCGGCGGGCCCACTCCAGCAGCCGGCGGATGCGTGGCTCGGCCACCCGCACGTCGGCCCGGCAGCACACGTCGCCCGCGTCGAGGAGCAGGTCACACTGCTCGGGCACCAGGCGGGTGAACCGCCAGACCCGTTCCGTGGCCGCCGTGGCCGCGTCCGGGCCGGTCCGGTCGTGGCCGATCCGCAGCCGCACGACGGCCCGCCGGGCGTGGGCCCGGGCCGCGGCGCCGTGCGCCACGAGGCGCCGGTCGCTGTCCGCGAACCCGATCACCGGCATCAGCGGTACGCCCCAGCGGACCAGTTCGGTCTCCGGGGCGTCTGGCAGGCCGGTGACGTCGACGGCCGTGAGCAGCCCTCCGGGGAGTTGACGGAGCACGTCCAGCGTGAGCTGGTCCAGGACGGAGACCTGCAGGACCGGGGCGAGCAGGGGTGCGACGACGTCGTCGAGATGACCGAGCGCCTCCAGCTCGCCCCGCCGGTTGGCGAGGATGGGGCGGTAGACCGGTTCCGCCGCCCGGCCCTCGTGGGCGGGCACCATACCCCAATGTAGCCAGACATCGGTGTCCGTCACAGGGTCGATCGGCCCGTACCGTCGCGGTGGCCCCGGAACGGCAACGCCGCCGCCCCGCGTGGCGGGACGGCGGCGGTGACGGCCGTGGATCAGTCGTCGTCGCGGTCGTCGGAGTCGTCGTCCGAGTCGTCGTCGTCGCGGTCGTCGTCATCGTCGTCGTCGACCGGCTCCTGCTCGGCCTTGACCACGGTGCCGTCGCCCCGGTCGACGTCGATCTCGTGCTCGGTCTGCCCGGACACGATCTCGACGCTCCAGACGGCGCGGCCGTCCTCGTCCTCGCGCTCGACCTCGACGATCTTGCCGCCGCCGGCCCGGGCCAGCGCGATCTCGCCGGCCCGCTGCTCGCTCACCGCGTCGTCGCCGGCGGCCGGAGCGCCGCTGCCCGACGGGGTGCCGGTCGCCGACGGGGTGCCGGTGGCCGGCGTACCGCTCGGCGCCGGGGCGCCGCTCGGGGCGCCCGGCGTACCCGGCGTGGTCGGGGCGGTGGTGGCTGCGGCCAGGGTGGTCGCTTGTGCCGTGCCACCGTCGGCCGCCGCGACGCCGAAGGTCGCGCCGGTCACGGCGAGCACGGCGGCGCCTCCCAGCGACGCCAGCACCAGGGACTTGCGCTTCATCTCGTTTCACCCTTCCTCGGTTTCCGGTGCCCAGCATCGCGCCGGTTCCGATAGCGCCACGCTGCCCGAACGCTAAGGCCGGGTTAAGCCTTGCGCGGCCCGGCCGGTCGGGGGTCGCAGCAGCCGGGCCACCCGGGGCCGCGGGCCGTAGGCCGAGGGACGGTCATGGCCGGGGCGGGCCGAGTTCGAGGCGTACCTGCGTGCCTGCGGAGGGCGCGGCGCCCAGGACGAGTCGGCCCCCGCTGGCCTGGGCGGCGCGGCGGGCGATGTCCAGGCCCAGGCCGGTCGAGCCGGCGGTGCTCGCGCCACGGTCGATCGTGCCCGGCGGCATGCCCGGCCCCTCGTCCGCCACGGTGAGCGTGGCCCGGCCCGCCTCCGCCGTCAGCCGGACGGCGAACGCGGTGCCGTCCGGGGTGTGCGCGAAGACGTTGCCGAGCAGGGCGTCCACCGCGGCCGCCAGTTCGTCGGCGGGCACGCCCACCGGCAGTGGTCCGGGTGCCAGGTCGAGCGTCACGGCCCGCCCGGTGTCCTCGGCGAGCACCGACCAGAACGCCACCCGCTCGGCCACCACGGCCGCCGCGTCGGCGCTGGCCGCCCCGGCCGTCGGCACGCGCCAGCGGGCCTGCCGGATGAGGCCGGTGACGGCGCGCTCCAGCCCGTCCACGGCCGCGGTCACCCGGGCCGCGTCGTCCGGGTCGCGCAGCGACTCGGCCTCCAGGCGCAGCGCCGTCAGCGGGGTGCGCAGGCGGTGCGAGAGGTCGGCGACCTCCTCGCGCTCCTGCACCAGCAGCACCTGGATGCGGCCGGCGAGGTGGTTGAGGGCGCCGGCCACCTCCCGCAGCTCGGACGGCCCGGCGGGCGTGACGCGCGCGTCCAGCTCGGCGTTCGCGAGCCGGTGCGACACCGCGGAGAGCTCACCGATCGGCCGGACCAGGGTGCGGGCCAGCCGGTCGGCGACGGCCAGCCCGATCAGCACCAGCAGCACGCCGAGCAGGGCCAGGGCCAGCCAGGACCGGGTCACCCCGGCGGTCAGCTCGGCGGGCGGGACCACGGTCCGGATCACGCCGGTGCCGTCCGGGCGCCCCTGCACGGCGATCACCACCTCCCGTCCCCGGCCGGACTCGGCGGTGAGGCTCTGCCCCCGCGCCGCCAGCGCCACCGCGGGCGTACGCGGGGCCGGGGCGCCGAGCACCGTGCCGTCGGGCAGGAACACCGTGACGGACCGCGCGGACTCCGTGGCCAACTGCTCGACGGTCAGCCGGATCGTCGCGGTGTCGGCGGTGCCGACGACGGTGACGAGGCTCTGCGCGTCCGCCGTGGCCCGCACGGTGGCCCGGTCCGCCGCGACCGTACGCACCAGCAGCGCCAGCGGCACCAGGAAGGCGACCAGGGTGAGCACGCTGACCGCGGCGACCAGCAGGGCCAGCCGGGCCCTCATCCGGCGCTCCCCGGCGCCTCGAGCCGGACCCCGACGCCCCGCACGGTGTGCAGGTAGCGGGGTGCCTGCGCGCTCTCCCCGAGCTTGCGCCGCAGCCAGGACAGGTGCACGTCCACGGTCTTGTCGGCGCCGCCGTACGGGACCCGCCACACCTCGGCGAGCAGCTCCCGCTTGGTGACCACCTGGCCGGGCCGGCCCGCGAGGTGGTGCAGCAGGTCGAACTCGCGCGGGGTCAGCTCGACGGGCGCGCCGTCCAGGGTGACCTGCCGCGACCGTGGGTCGACCCGCAGCCCGCCCACCTCCAGCGCCGGGTCCTCGGCCGGGGCGGAGCCCGTCCCGCGCCGGAGCACCGCCCGGATCCGCGCGTCGAGCTGCGCGGCCGTGAACGGCTTCACCACGTAGTCGTCCGCCCCGGCGTCGAGCACCCGGACGATCTCGGTGTCGTCGTCGCGCGCGGTGGCGACGATGACCGGCACGGCGCTGACCGCGCGGAGCATCCGCAGCAGCTCCCGGCCGTCCAGATCGGGCAGCCCCAGGTCCAGCACCACCAGGTCGGGCCGGTCGTCGAGCGCGTCGCGCAGGCCGGCCATCGCGGTCGAGGCGGCGGCCACCGCGTGCCCCCGCTCGCGCAGCGCCCGCAGCAGCGGCGTACGGATGGTCAGGTCGTCCTCGACGAGCAGCAGGCGGGCCACAGGAGGCAGGCTAGCCGCCGCGGGACGCGCCGGCGGCGACCTTAACCCTCCCTTAGCCCTGTCCGGGGCTCGTCCCAACCCCCGATCGGGGAGACTCGGGGAATGCGCCGCCGTTCGTTCCTCGCCGTCGCCGGGTGGCTGGCCACCGCTGTCGTCGCCACCCTGATCGGGGTGGCCGCGATCCGGTGGGTGGGGGAGAGCATCGCCGGTACGCCGGGCGGGGTGCTCAGCCAGGACGAGGTCGAGCGCGCCCTGGCGTCCCCCGACCCCGCCGCCACGTCGGCCGGCCGACCGACGGCGACCCCGACCGGCGGGCCGTCGTCGCCGGGTGCCAGCGGCTCGGCCCCGGCGGGCGTCCGTCGCGCCTTCGTCACCACGGGTGGCAGCGCGGTCGCCGAATGCGGGCCGGGCGGGGCGCGGCTGGTCTCCTGGACGCCCGCGCCGGGCTACCGGATCTCGGACGCGGAGTCGGGGCCGGACGACGACGTCGAGGTGACCTTCACCGGCCCGTCGGGCGAGTCCGAGCTGAGGGTGCGTTGCGTGGGCCTGGAACCGGTGTCGGCCGAGGACGACGACTGAGCCGTTCCGGTGCGGGTCAGCCGGGGTGCGGTGGCGGTGGCTCTCCTTGATCGGACGTCCGCCCGGGTGGTCGCCGGACCGCTGGAGCGGCTCACGTCCGACCCCGGAGGGCGCCGGGCACGAGCGCGCGGCGCCGTCCGGATCCCGGGGATCGAACGTCGCCGCGCTCTGGCCGTCTCCCACCACCGCAGCCGTACGGCGGTACGCCGGCGGGGACCTGGCTCGACCGGCCACCGTGCACCGGCTGTCCACTCCATCCCCGTCCACCCGGGATCGAAACCCCGCACGAGTGGCGAATTCCACCATTTGCGAGTCCCGGCGTGGTGTCGGGCCGCAGCGGGTATGTGTGACGGCATGGAGCATTTCACGATCGCGACCGTCGCCGAGAAGAGCCCGGACTTCCGGCGGGTGCTGTGGACCGGTGAGCACACCCAGCTGGTGATCATGACGATCCCGCCGGGTGGTGAGATCGGCGAGGAGGTCCACGAGGGCATCGACCAGATCCTGACCTTCGTCAGCGGCACGGGCGAGGCCCGGGTGGCGGGGGAGAAGCGCGAGGTCGTGCAGGGCGACCTGGTGGTGGTGCCCGCCGGCACGAAGCACAACTTCGTCAACACCGGCCCCAACCCGCTCGTGCTCTACACCGTCTACGGTCCGCCGGAGCACGCCGACCAGGCGGTGCACCGCACCAAGGAGGAGGCCGACGCGGCGGAGGCCGCCGGCGAGGACGAGCCACCCACCTCCTGACCGCGCGGTGCCGCCTGAGGCGGCGGGAACGGGGTACCCGCAGCGGGTGGAGCAGCAGGCGATCTCCGACTACGGGTTCCTCTCCGACTGCCGTTCGGGCGCCCTGGTCGGCCGGGACGGCTCGGTCGACTGGTGGTGCCCGGACCGGTTCGACTCGCCGTCGGTCTTCGGCCGCCTGCTCGACCCGGACGCCGGCCACTGGCGGCTGGCACCCACCGCCGCCGGGCTCCCCGGCCACCGGGTGGAGCGGGCGTACGTGGCCGACACGCTGGTGCTGCGCACCGTGCACCACACCCCGGAGGGGAGCGTGGCGGTCACCGACGCGCTCGCCGCCGAGTTCGGCGCCCGCGGCCACCAACTGGGGATGAACTCCCCGGCGGTGCTGCTGCGGGTCGTCGAGGGACTCGCCGGGCGGGTGCGGATGTCGCTCGACTTCCGCCCCCGCCCGGAGTACGGCCTGCTCACCCCGTACCTGCACGAGCAGCCCGACGGCGGGGTGCTGGCGGCGGCGGGCCCCGTGGTGCTGAGCCTGCACGCCGGGGAGATCCCGCCGAACGTCGACTCCGACCGTGTCCGGCAGGAGTTCGAGGTCTCCGCCGGACAGGTGGTCGGCTTCGACGTGGCGTACGGGCAGGCGTACGGGGCGGGACCGGCGCGGCTGGAGCCGGTCGCCGCGCTCGCCGAGACGGTGCGGGCCTGGCAGGCCTACCGGGAGTCGCACCACTACGACGGCCGCCACCCGGAGCAGGTACGGCACAGCGCGACCGTGCTGACCGGCCTCACGTACGCCCGCAGCGGCGCGGTGGTCGCGGCCCTGACCACGTCGCTGCCGGAACTCGTCGGCGGCGACCGCAACTACGACTACCGCTACTCGTGGCTGCGCGACTTCGCGATGACCCTGCGCGCCCTCTGGGTGGCGGCCTGCCCGTCCGAGGCGTCCCGGCTCTTCGCCTGGGCGGCCCGCTCGATCGGCCGGGTCGGCCCCGAGCCCGTGCCGGTGCTCTTCGGCCTGGAGGGCGAGCGGGACGTCTCCGAGTACGAGTGCGCCCACCTGCGCGGTTACGGCGGCAGCCTGCCGGTGCGGGTCGGCAACGACGCCTGGCGGCAGCGCCAGCTCGACGTGCCGGGCGAGGTGATCTCGGCGGTCTGGCAACTGCGCGACCACCTGGGCGAGGCGTTCGACACGGAGCTGCGCGAGATGGTGCTCGGACTGACCGAGCAGGTGGCCGCCACCTGGCACCTGCCCGACCGGGGCATCTGGGAGACCCGGGACACCGACCGGCACTACCTCACGTCGAAGGTGCTCTGCTGGGTGGCGCTGGACCGGGCGGTGCGGCTCGCGCCCCGCCTCGGCGACCGGGCCGACCCCCGGCGCTGGGCGGCCGTCCGCGACGAGATCCGGGCCGCCGTGCTGCGCGAGGGCTGGCACGAGCAGGCCGGCGCGTACGGTGGCGCGTTCGGCTCACCGGAGCTGGACGCCTCCGTGCTGCTGCTGCCGCTGGTGGGCTTCCTGCCGGCGACCGACGCGCGGATGCGCGCCACCATCGAGGCGGTCGAGCGCGAGCTGGGCGCCGGCCTCGGTCTCCTGCGCCGCTGGGGCACCGACCCGGCGGGCTTCCTGCCCTGCTCGTTCTGGCTGGTGGAGTGCCTGGCCATGGCCGGCGAGCGGGACCGGGCCGAGGCGCTCTTCGAGCGGCTGCTCGGGCACGCCAACGACGTCGGCCTGTTCAGCGAGCAGATCGACCCGCGCACGGGAGCGCAGCTCGGCAACACCCCGCAGGCGCTGTCGCACATCGGCCTGGTCAGCGCCGCCTGGCGGCTGACCGATCCCACCACCGACTGACGGCGGGGGGTGTCACGTCAGGCGGGCAGCACCGGGACGTCGGCGACGTCGACCGTCTCCGGGTACTTCACGCCCGCGCCCGTGTTGAGCACCACCACCCGTTCGCCGGCCCGGATCCAGCCGCCGGCGCGCAGGTGCCGGGCGGCGGTCAGGCCGGCGGCCCCCTCCGGGCAGAGCAGCAGCCCCTCGCGGGCGGCGAAGTCCCGCAGGTCGGCCAGGATCTCGGCGTCGTCCACGGCGATCGCGGTGCCGGCGCTGGCACGCAGCGCGTCGAGGATCAGCTCGTCGCCGAGCGGGGCCGGCACGGTGATGCCGAACGCCACGGTGTGCGCGTCGGCCCAGGGCCGCGCCCGCTGCTCACCGGCGGCGAAGGCGCGCACGATCGGCGCGCAGCCGGTCGACTGCACCGCGACCAGCCGGGGCAGCTTGTCCTCGATCCAGCCCAGCTCGCGCAGCTCGTGCAGCGCCTTCTGGATGCCGATCAGGCCGACCCCGCCGCCGGTGGGGTAGACGATCACGTCCGGCACCTGCCAGCCGAGCTGCTCGACGATCTCGTACCCCATCGTCTTCTTGCCCTCGAGCCGGTAGGGCTCCCGCAGCGTGCCGGCGTCGAAGACCGCGCCGCCGGAGCCGGCGACCAGCCCCGCGACGTGCCGCCCGGCGTCGCCGATCAGCCCGTCGACCAGGCGCAGGTCGGCCCCGGCCGCCACGCACTCGCGCCGGCAGATGGCCGGCGCGTCCAGCGGCATGACGATGGTCGCGCCCAGCCCCGCCCGCGCGGCGTAGGTGGCCCAGGCCGCCCCCGCGTTGCCGTTGGTCGGCATGGCGATGTGCCGCACGCCCAGCTCGCGGGCCCGGCTGACGCCCACCGCCGCGCCGCGCGCCTTGAACGAGCCGGTCGGGGTCAACCCCTCGTCCTTGACCATCAGGTCCGCGATGCCGATCTCGGCGCCGTAGGCCGGGGTGCGCAGCAGCGGCGTCCAGCCCTCGCCCAGCGTCGTCTCGTGCCGGGGATCGGCCACCGGCAGCAGCTCGCGGTAGCGCCACAGGTCGGCGCGGCGCAGCGGGAACCGTTCCGGCGTGAGCACCTTCGCCACCGCCGCCAGGTCGTAGCGGGCCAGCAGCGGGGAGCCGCAGTCGCAGAGGTTGGTCAGCCTGCCGGCGTCGTGCTCCCGCCCGCAGCGCGGGCACTCAAGGTGCGTCAGGTACACGATGCTCCTCGCCGTCTCAGCTCGTGTCTCGGCTCGCGTCGATGCTCAGCCAGTGCCGGCTGCGCCGGCCCGGCTCGTAGACCGAGTCCAGGCGCTTGGCCACCACCCCGGGCAGCCCCTGCTCCCGCCCGGTCCGCAGCGCCTCCCGGCCGGCGCCGGGGAACCAGGGCGGAGTCTGCCAGTGCCCGCCGGCGAGCGCCAGGCCGTCGAGCAGCTCCCGGCGCTGCGCGTACGGCACGTCGACGCTGGTCACGCCCTCCATCCAGAGCAGGTCGAAGATCAGGTACTGGGCGTCGGGGGTCCGCCGTCCGCCGCGCGCCGGGCGCACCCGCCCGGCGGTGTCGATGCGCACCAGGACCCCGTCCAGCACGACCTCCGTGGGCGCCAGCTCCTCGGCCAGCTCCCGCAGCCAGGGGTACGCCCCCGAGACGTCCTCGTCGTCCTCCGCGAGCAGCCGCAGCCGCCCGCCCGAGACGTACGCGACGGCGCGCACCCCGTCCCAGCGCAGTTCGTAGCCCCACCGAGCCTCGTCCGCGGGCAGCTTCGTCGCCGGGGTGGGGCGCATCGGCCGGACCAGCTCCGGCATGCCCGTCCAGCCCTCCGGCGGCGGGTCGGTGCGGCGGACCATCCAGTCCCGCCCGCTCCTGCCGCCGGTGGCGAAGAGCACGTACCGCCCGGAGGTGCGCTCCCCGTCGAGCACGACGACGACCTCGTCGTCGCGCCACTTCTCGCAGCGGTAGGTGCCCCGGTCGTGGACGGTCATCCGCCCGCCGCCGTACTCGCCGGCCGGGATCTCGCCGTGGAAGTCGAGATATTCCATCGGGTGGTCCTCGGTGTGCACGGCGAGGTGGTTGCGGCCGGTGTCGCGGGGCAGCCCGCGCGGCACCGCCCAGGAGGCCAGCACCCCCTCGTGCTCCAGCCGCAGGTCCCAGTGCAGGCTCCGGGCGTGGTGCTGCTGGATGACGAACCGGGCCGTGCCGTCGGCGAGTTGCCTGCGCGGCGGTGCTCGCCTCGGTACCGGCTCGGGGGTGCGTGCCGCGTCCCGTTTGCGCCGGTACTCCTCCAGCGGGTCAGCCACACCCGCATTCTCCGGCAATCCGCGCCGGCCCGCCGGCCACCCGCGTGTCCGGTTCGACGGGCATGGGGTAGGTCAGCACGGGTAAGACCCGCGGCATGGACCATGACGACCAGCCCACCGTTACGCTCCCCGGCGAGGTGCGGATGCCCCTGCTGGGCTTCGGCACGTGGCAGGCCACCGGCCAGGCCGGGTACGACGCCGTGCTCGCCGCGCTCGACGCCGGCTACCGGCACGTCGACACCGCCACCATGTACGGCAACGAGGAGGAGGTCGGCCGGGCGGTACGGGAGAGCGGGCTGCGCCGTGAGGACCTCTTCCTGACCACCAAGCTGCCCCCGGACCGGGTCGGGCGGGAGCGGGAGACGATCGAGGCGAGCCTGGCCGCGCTCGGCACCGACCACGTCGACCTGTGGCTGGTGCACTGGCCGCCGGCGAACCCCGCGGACAGCATCCCCGTCTGGCGGGAGATGCTCGCCGCCCGGGACGCGGGGCTCGCGCGCGCGGTGGGGGTGAGCAACTACGACACCGGGCAGATCGACGAGCTCATCCAGGCGACCGAGGAGAACCCGGCCGTCAACCAGATCCGGTGGAGCCCCTCGTTGTACGACCGGCAGCGGCACCGGGAGCACCGGGACCGGGGAGTGGTGCTGGAGGGGTACAGCCCGTTCAAGACCAGCGACCTCGCCGACCCGGTGCTGACCCGCATCGCCGCCGCGCACGACGTCTCGCCGGCCCAGGTGGTGCTCCGCTGGCACATCGACCACGAGATCGTGGTGATCCCGAAGTCGGTGACCCCGGAGCGGATCCGCGTCAACGCCGACGTCTTCGGCTTCTCGCTGACCGCCGAGGAGATGCGCGACATCGACGCCCTCGGCAACCCCTGACGAACCCCTTCCGACCACCCCGGTCGGGCCCCGGTCGGGGTGGTCGGACCCGGACCGCGGTTGCCAAATTCCTTCAGCCTGAATAGGGGCGTTGAAGGGTATCGACATAGATGCTCGTGACGATATACGGTGCGCGTCACCAGTTCATCGATGAGTCGGAACCCCTCCGCCCTTGTCTGAAGGAGCGCCATGAACGCGTCACGACCCGCCCGCCTCCCCCGACGTGGGGTGCTGGGCATGTCGGCCCTGGTGGCCACCGCGGTGGCCGTAGCCGCCAAGCCCGCCGCGGCGAGCGCCGCCCCGCTCGCCGCGCCGAAGGCCGAGTGCCTCGCCGACCTGCTCGGGGAGTCCTGATGGCCACCGTTCCCTGGCTCGTGGACGTCCTGCGGGGGGCGGGCGTCCAGGTCGTCACCCACGGCGACTGGGTCAACCGCATGCGTCCCGGCTCGTTCGACCCGATCGGCGTGCTCTGGCACCACACCGCCGCCACCTCCAGCGCCAGCAACCCGCACCCGGCGCTCAACGTCTGCATCAACGGCCGCTCCGACCTGCCCGGCCCGCTCTGCCAGGCCCTCGTCGACTACCACGGCGTCTTCCACGTCATCTCCGCCGGCCGCTGCAACCACGCGGGCGTCAGCCGGGGCAGCGGGCCGATCCCCGCCGGTGACGGCAACACGCTGATGATCGGCTGGGAGATCGACTACAACGGGGTCAACCAGGAGATGACGGCGGCGCAGTACAACGCGTCGATCGCCGCCACGGCCGCCGTCCTCAAGCGACTGGGCAGGGACGCCAGCTATGCCCGGGGCCACCGCGAGACGAGCACCAGCGGCAAGATCGACCCGTCCTTCATCGACCTGAACACGATGCGCGCCGACGTCGCCGCGAAGATGGCGGGCGGCAGCACCTGGAGCTCCGTGGTGGACAACTCCACCGCCGGCCGCTTCACCGCCAGCACCAACTGGGGCACCTCGTCGTACTCGGCGCAGCGCTACGGCACCGACTACCGCTTCGCCCAGCCCGTCGCCGCCAGCGACGCCGCCTGGTACAGGTTCAACGTCCCGGCGACCGCGAACTACCGGGTCGACGCCTGGTGGCCGGCCGTCAGCGGCTACAACACCGCCACGCCGTACATCGTGTCCACGACCACCGGCAACCGGACGGTCATCGTCAACCAGGCGGCGACCGGCGGGCAGTGGCGCTCCCTCGGCACGTTCACGCTGCCGGCCGGCGACGCCAACCGGGTCGCGGTCAGCCGGTGGAGTTCGGCCCCCGGCCTCGTCGTCGCCGACGCGGTCCGGCTCACCCGGGTCTGACCGGTCGACGTACGCCGCGTGCGGCGGCCCCGGCCAGCCGGAGCCGCCGCCCGCCCGCCTGGGCGGGGGGCGTCGCGGGTCACCGGTTCCGGTCGACGGCCTCCCGGTCGGCGCGGTCGGCCTCGGCGGCGGCGAGCCGGCGGACCCGCTGCACGTCGGCCGAGTCGACGAACTGCCGGGTCACCCGGGCCAGCCAGGCGCTCTCCGAGGCCAGCGAGGCGTCCACGTCCTGGAACGGGTGCTCGGCACGGTAGTCCCGACCACGGGCGTGCCCGACGAGGGCGGCGGCGATCACCGCCGCCTCCACGGTGGCCGGGTCCGCCGCCGGGCCGAGCCAGCGGGACACGTCGGGATGCGCGTACGGGCGCAGCGCCAACTGCGCGTCGCGGACCTCGATCACCCGCCGGTAGAGCGCGAACTCCGCGCCGGGCAACGGCCAGCCGCCGCTGGTGTTGAGTGCCACATGCGGCACGGCGGCCCGCATCGCCCGCCAGAGCGGTTCGATCCGACGCAGCCGGCGCAGGGCGCGCAGCCAGCGCAGCGGTGCCGTGATCCGGTCGCCCCAGGCGGTCAGGGTCGCCCCGGCCAGCCAGAACAGCATGCAGAGCGAGCCCAGCGTGGAGCCGATCGGCAGCGCGGTGGCCAGGGGCCGCCCGGTGACCAGGGTGACCACGGGCCGCACGCCCGACCAGGCGGCCCAGACGATGCCCAGCGCGGCACCGGTGACGACGAGGCTCAGCCCGGTCCGCAGCACCCCGGCGGGGGCGTGACGCACGTAGCCGCCCACGCTGGCGATGAAGGTGAGCAGGCAGCCCGCGATGTGGCTGAAGAACACCACCAGGTAGCCGACCACCACCGGATCCCGCGAGTACGCGTTGACGAAGTTCAACGTGAATGTGGTGTCGGCGCCGACCAGCAGCGCCGCCATCAGGAAGGTCGCGCCGGCCAGCAGGACACCGTGGCGGCGCAGCCAACGCCGCGTGTCAGCCGGGCGGGCGATGCTCTGACCGAGCGCGCCGAGGAAGTACGCGGCGAGCATCTCCAGGCTGTTGCCGAGCAGTCGGCCGAGGTTCGGCACCGGCTCGACGCGGCCGATCGCCGTGAGGACCGGATGTGACATCACGGCGAGGCCCAGGCCGATGCAGAGGAAGAAGGCGGAGAGGTAGCGGGTGCCGTCGGTGCGACGTGTGCCGCCCACCGGGACGAGCTTGTAGGCCGCGACGACGATGGCGAGCGTCAAGGCGACGAAGTTGAGCCAGGTCAGCACGGCGCCCCGCCCTGGTCAGCCGGTGTCGAAGACCGAGCCGAGGCGGGCCAGGCCGTCGGCCACCTCGGGGTCGACGGGGCCGGTGCCGGCGGTCGGGCCACGGCGGGCGCGTTGGGCGATCATCGAGGCGATCAACTCGGCCTCCTGCTCCTGGGCGGCCGAGTAGTCGGAGCGGCCGAGCACCCGGCGGACCAGATCGGCCGAGAGGTTCGGCAGCAGCACGGGGGGCAGGGCGGTGAGGGAGCGGTCGTCGACGTGGCCGCAGAGCAGGTGCCCGACCTCGTGCAGGAGGATGTGCTCCCGGTGCAGCCGGGTGGTGCTGGTGGCGTAGAAGAGATAGTCGGCCCGGTCGGTGGCGACGAGCGCGCCGCACTGGCTCACGCCGCCGGGCATCGGCACCAGCTCGACCGGGCGGCCCCGCTGTCGGGCCAGCGAGTCGACGAACCGGGTGGGGTCGAAGGGCGCCGGGATCGACAGCGTGTCGACGATCCGCTGGCACCGGCGCCACATGCTCCGGTCAACCGCCATCGCGTCCCGGCCCGCCGGTGCCGCGCCGGTCGCCGTGGCCGGGAGGCTCCGCGCCGGCCGGCCCGGCCCGGCGCGCCTCCCGACGACCGATGGCTTCGATCATGTCGCTGATGGTGTCCAACCCCTCGGGGGAGAGGGTGACCGCCCGGAGCGCGATCTGTCGTACGGCGCTGTCGCGCAGCGCGCCGAGAAGTTCCAGCTCCTCGGCGATGCGGGAGCTCTGCTCGTCGTCGAAGAAGTACGCCGCCGGCACCTGGAAGAACTGGGCGAGGGCCTCCAGGTGCCGCTTGGTGGGGTTGGTCCGCCGGCCACTGCGCAACTGCCAGAGGTAGGTGGTGGAGAAGCTCTCCCCGGTGGCCTCGCGGCAGGCGGTGGCCACCTCCTCGTTGCGGTAGTGCTCCCGGTCGGGTCGGCGGATCACCTCGAAGAGCCTGTTGATCTTTTCCGCGAGGGTGCCCGTCGTCGATTGGTCCATGTGGTTCCCCTCCCCTCGCCGATCGGGTGGATCCCACTGTGCGTGGTTGACGGCCGTGGCCCCCTCGGACATCCTAGCGATTCAGAAAATTTTAGCTGGTGTGAATGACGTGCGCGCCGTCCTTCACGCTGGCTAACCACTGCACGTAGGGAGGTGAACCAGATGACCGCACTCGTCGACCACACCAACGACATCTCCCTGGAGATGTTCGGCGACCTCAGCGAGCAGGACCGGACCGCCCGTGGGCTGGCCGGGCTCACCCCGGTGCTCGCGACCCCGTCGGCGGTGGCGCTCGGCGTCGCCGTCGGCGCCGTGGCGTTCCACGCCGGCTACATGATCGGCGTCGTCCGCAACATGGCCGAGGGCACCCGCCCGAGGCCGCAATGATCGCCGACAGCCCACACCCTCAGTCAGGAGGTGACCCATGTCCGTCCTCGCCGTGAAGGTGAACGCGGACCCCGCCCTCGCCACGATCCCGATCGACGCCGACGAGGCGTGCACCCGGGTCGGCGGGATGCCCGTACTGGCCACTCCGGCGACCATCGTCGGCGTGGCGGCCGGGGTCGGCGTGGTCGGCTCGGTGGCGGGGCTCTTCGCCGCCGGGTACGCCGCCGCCCGCAACTTCGGCGGTCCCACGCCCCGACCGCGGTAGCAGGCGGTTCGGCACACGACCGGGCGCCCGGTCACTGCCGTACCGGGTCGGTGTGCCGCCGCAACGGCACACCGACCCTCCCGGCCGCCGCCGGACCCCCTCCCACCCCGGTTCTCCACGCACCGTCAGGAAGCGCTGACCCCATGAAGAGACGTCTCTGGCGTGACCGACGCCGCCAACCCGCCGTTCTCGACCGCTCCACCGTGCTGACCTGGACCGAGCGGATCAGCTCGGTGACCCACCTCTTCGCCAGCCTCGAGTACCTCACCCGGCGTCGGGACCGGCAGCGGGGCGGGGCGAACAACTGGGCGGTGAACCGGCGTACCTTCCAGGCACACTCTCCCCGCCTCACCAAGGCGTTGGACCTGGCCGCCGACGAGCGGGTGGTCACCGCGCTGCACGTCAGCCGGGCCGCCGCGGCTGCCGCGCTCTGGCTGCCGCTCAACCATCGGCAGCGGGTCGCCGCCAACGCCGTGCTCACCGGCAGCCAGGCCGCGCTGCACGCCCAGCACCTGTACGGCAGCGACGGCGCCGACCAGGTCTCCTTCCTCGTGCAGGCGCTCACCACCACCGCCCGCGCCAACCAGCGCCGCCCCGCCGTGGTGGACGCCTGCCTCTGGTTCGTCGCCCTCCAGTCGGTGCTCTCCTACACCGTGTCCGGCTGGGCCAAGCTGCCCAGCGAGACCTGGCGCAGTGGGCGCGCACTGCCCGGCATCGTGCGGACCCTCACCTACGGCGACCCGCAGGTCTGGCAGCTGATGCGCCGCTACCCGAGGCTGACCAAGCTCACCGCCCACGGGGTGCTGGCGATGGAGTGCGCCTTCCCGGTCGTGTACGCCGCCCGGGGCCGCCCCGCGCCCTACCTGCTCGCCGCCGCCGGAGCGTTCCACCTGGTCAACGCCCGGGTGATGGGGCTCGGCCGGTTCTTCTGGGCCTTCACCTCCACCTATCCGGCGGTCGCCTACACCACCCGGCCGCGGGAGCGGACCGGCGACGCCGCCGGCGTGCGGCGCGACGACACCCTGCCAGCCATGGCGGGCGCCGCCGGGCTGGCCCTCTTCGCCGCCGGGCAGATCGCCCGGATCCGGCGGCGCCGGATGATCGAGCGGGGGCGCGGCGACGAGCGCACCCTCACCACCACCGCCGGCAACGTCCTGTCCTACCGCCACGCGGGGCAGCCGACCGAAACGGGCGCCGACGGACCGGTGCTGCTGCTGGAGAGCGGGCTGGCCGCCACGGCCGAGCACTGGGAGCGGATCGCCGCCCCGCTGGGCACGCGGTTCACCACGGTGACCTACCAACGCGCCGGATACGGCGCCAGCCGCTACCGAGGCACGGGGGAGTACCGGTTCGAGACCATGGTGGACGACCTCGTCGACCTGGCCCGGCACGTGGCCGGCGAACGGCCGGTGATCCTGGTGGGCCACTCACTCGGCGGCTACCTGGCCCTGCTCGCCGCCGAACAGCTCGGCCGGCAGGTACGCGGGGTCGCCCTGGTCGACTCCAGCCACCCCGCCGAACTGCGCCGCTCCCTGCGTCAGGCCGAGGGGGGCAAGGCGCTGACCAGCACCCTGGCCATCATGCCCGGCTCCCTGCGGGCCGGGTTCGGCTCGCTGCTGCCCCGGGCCGCCTGGGTCGACCGGCTGCCGGAGTCGGTACGCCAGCTCGCCCTGGCCCAGTACCGCGACCCCGAACTCTGGGCCGCCGCCCGTCGGGAGTGGAAGGTGGTGCAGGAACGCTTCGAGGACGAGGACGCCGAACTGCCCCGGATCGACGTGCCGCTGGTGGTGGTGACGGCCGGGGCGACCGCGCGTACCGACGCCGTCCAGGCCGACCTGCACGACGAGTTCGCCGCCGCCGCGCCCCGGGCCGAGCGGCACGTGGTCGAGGACGCCGACCACGACGAGATCCTCACCGACGCCGCGCGGTCCGAGGAGGTCGTCAAGATCCTCACCGCGTTCGTCGACGACGTCATGGAGTCGGGCGTGGAGGGGGACCGGTGAGCCGCCGGGTGGGCTCCGACCTGCGCCCGCTGACCACCGCGATCACCGCCGGCCTGGTCGGCTGGTTCGGGGTGACCGTGCTCAGTCAGCACCCGCAGCAGGTCTTCGACCGGTTCCGCCGCTACGACGTGCCCGGGTTGTTCATCGGCAACTGGCGGTTCTTCGCCCCCGAACCGGCGCAGCACGACTTCCACCTGCTGCACCGCGTGCTCACCGCCGACGGCGAGCAGACCCGGTGGGTCGAGACCGCCCTCATCCCGCGTCGGCAGTGGCGACAGATGGTCTGGTTCCCGGAACGCCGGCAGGACAAGGCGATCTTCGACATCTGCGCCGAGCTGATCTCGCACCTGGGCACCCCCGGCGTCGACATCACCACCACCGCGCCGTACGAGGTGATGCGGGACATCGTCGAGCACGTCGTGCGCCGGCAACACCCCGGACCGGACCTGCCCCGGGGGTTCCAGTTCGTGATCGCCCGCGGCGCCGGCTACGACGAGTCCCACAAGCCGGACTACCTGCTGGTCTCCCCGTTCGTACCGCTGCCGGAGGGCACCTGAGATGACCGAGATCGCCGACATCGGCTACGGACGGCAGTTCGTCGACTTCTACGACCGGCTCTTCCCGGGCGGCCCGGCGGTGGAACCGGTGGTCGCATACCTCGCCGACCTGCACCCGGGCGACGGTCAGCCCACCCTGGAACTCGGCGTCGGCACCGGGCGCATCGCCCTGCCGCTGGCCGAGCGGATCGGGGAGATCGTCGGCGTGGACTCCTCGCCGGAGATGCTCGACGCGCTCCGGTCCGCCCTGACCGACCGGCCCCGCCCGGTCACGCCGGTGCACGGCGACATCCGCGACTGGGCCGACGACCGCCGGTACGGGCTGGTCTACTGCGTCTGCGGCACGCTGTCGATGCTGCTGGACCCGGACGAGCAGCAGCGCGTCGTGCAGGCGGCCGCCGCCCGGTTGGCCCCCGGCGGAACGCTCGTGGTGGAGACCCACAACCCGCAGTTCTCGCTGGCGGTGCTCAACCAGGGACGGGCCCGGGACTCCTTCTTCGTGCCCTATCCCGGACCCGACAGCGGGCTGCTGTCGTACTCCACCATCGACGTGGAGAACCGGATCTGGCACCTGGCGCACATCTGGATCGAGGAGGGTCGCTCCCGGATCGCCTCCGAGCTGAGCCGGCTCACCACGGCCGACGAGATCGACGACTACGCCGAGCGGGCCGGGCTGGTCCGCGTCGCGCGGCACGGCGACTGGGCCGGCAACGAGTTCACCGGCATGGAACCGATGCACGTCAACGTCTACCGCCACCGGGGTGAGCGGTGAGCACGCCGGCGGCCGGGGACCGGCACTGGCTCCGCATGATCGTCGGATACGTCCGGCCGCACCGCGGGCCGTTCCTGGCCGCCGCCGTGCTGCTGCTCACGTCGAGCCTGTTGGGGCTGGCGCAGCCGCTGGCGGCCAAGGCCCTGATCGACGGCCTCACCGCCGAGCGGGGGGTGGGCCGGGCGCTGGCCGTGCTGACCGGGCTCGTGCTCGTCGCCGCCGTGCTGCTCGGCGTCGGCAACTACCTGATCCTGCGTACCGCCGAAGCGGTCGCCCTGGACGGGCGGCGCGGTCTGGTCCGGCACCTGCTGCGGCTCACCGTGCCCGCGTTGCAACGGCAGGCGCCCGGCGACCTGCTCGCCCGGGTCGCCGGCGACACCATGCTGCTGCGCCAGATCGCCAGCCAGTCCCTCATCGACCTGTTGACCGGCGGGGTCCTGCTGCTCGGCGCGGTGCTGCTGATGGCGGTGGTCGACCTCGCCCTGCTCGGCGTCACGGCGGTCGTGGTGGTGCTGCTGGTGCTGATCATGGGCGTGCTGATGCCCCGGATCCGGGCCGCCGCGCTGCGCTCCCAGGAGTCGGTCGGCGACATGGGCGCCGCCCTGGAGCGGTCCCTGGGCGCCTTCACGACCATGAAGGCATCCGGCACCGAGGCCGCCGAGGCGGCCCGGATCGACGAGTCGGCGCTGACCGCGTACCGCGAGGGGGTGAGCCTGGCCCGCTGGGGCTCGGTCGCCGGAACGAGCGCCGGCCTGGCCATCCAGGTCGCGTTCCTGGTCGTGCTCGGCGTCGGCGGCGCCCGGGTGGCCAGCGGCGCGATGCCGGTCTCGGCGCTGGTGGCCTTCCTGCTCTACGTGGCCTACCTGAGCCAACCGGTGATGCAGCTCGTCGGCGCCGGCACCTACCTGCAGGTCGGGCGGGCGGCGTTGACCCGGATCGCCGAGATCGACGCGCTGCCCACCGAGCCGATCGACCTGCCCCCGGCGGCGCCGCTCGCGGCCGCCGGCCCGACTGCCGCCGCCGCGCCCTTCGCGGGTGCCCGGCGGGCCGACGGCCCGCCGGCGGAGGTGGCGTTCGAGGGCGTCCGCTTCGGCTACCCGGACCGGGACGAGCCGGCCCTGCGTGACCTCACGCTGACCGTGCCGGCCGGCGGGCTCACCGCCCTGGTCGGCCCCTCCGGTTCGGGCAAGACCACGGTGCTCGCCCTGATCGAGCGCTTCCACGAACCGCAGCAGGGCCGGATCCTGTTCGACGGGCGCCCGCTGGCCGACTGGCCACTGGGCGAGCTGCGGGCCGCGATCGGCTACGTCGAGCAGGACGTCTCCGTGCTCGCCGGAACGCTGCGGGAGAACGTCGCGTACGCCACGCCCGGCGCCTCCGACGAGGAGATCCGCGCCGTGCTGCGCACCACCCGGCTCGATCCCCTGCTGGCGCGCCTCGGCGGCGACCTGGACGCCCCGATCCGGCACCGGGGGCTCTCCGTGTCCGGCGGGGAACGGCAGCGGATCGCGGTGGCCCGGGCGCTGCTGCGCCGGCCCCGGCTGCTGCTGCTCGACGAGGTGACCTCGCAACTGGACGCCACCAACGAGGCGGCCCTGCGCGAGGTGATCCAGGACATCTCCCGCCGGACCACGGTGGTCGTGGTCGCGCACCGGCTCTCCACGGTGCTCGCCGCCGACCAGATCGTGGTGCTGGAGAACGGGGAGGCGCGCTCCGTCGGCTCGCATCCGGACCTGGTCCGGACCGACGCGCTCTACGCCAGCCTGGCCGCGGAACAGGCACTGGTCTGAGGCGGGAGGAGGGGATGGCGGGGGAGGAGGACGGCCGGGTGACCGGCGGACCGGACGCGGTGGTCGTCGGCTCCGGCCCGAACGGGTTGGCCGCCGCGCTGGTGCTCGCCTCGGCGGGACTGGCCGTCGAGGTCTACGAGGCGGCCGACACCACCGGCGGCGGCACCCGCACCGAGGAGCTGACCCTGCCCGGGTTCCGGCACGACGTCTGCTCGGCGGTGCACCCGATGGCGCTCGGCTCGCCGTTCTTCCGTGCCTTCGACCTGGCCGCGCACGGCGTACGGCTGCTGCAACCGGAGATCGCGTACGCCCACCCGCTCGACGGTGGCCGGGCGGCGCTGGCCTGGCGGGACCTGGACCGTACCGTCGACGGGCTGGGTCGGGACGGAGCGGCCTGGCGGTCCCTGCTCGGTCCTCTGGTGCGGCGCTGGCCGGGTGTGGTCGACACCGCCATGTCCGATCTGCGCGCGGTGCCCGGCGATCCGCTCGCCGCGCTGCTGCTCGGGATGCGCACCCTCGAACAGGGCACGTCGGCCGGGTCGGCCCGGTTCCGTGGGGAGGCGGCCGCCGCGCTGTTCGCCGGGGTGGCCGCGCACGCCATCGCCCCGCCCCGCCGGCTCGCACCGGCCGGGGTCGGGCTGCTGCTGGCCACCCTCGGGCACGCCGTCGGCTGGCCCATCCCCGCGGGCGGCAGCCGGGCGATCACCGACGCGATGGTGACCCGCCTGCGTCGGCTCGGCGCCCGGGTGCTCACCGGTGTCCGGATCGACGACCTGGCCGACCTGCCGCCGGCCCGCGCGGTCCTGCTCGACGTCTCGCCCGCCGGCCTGCTGCGCATCGCCGGGAAACGGCTGCCCGGGGGGTACGCGCGCCGCCTGCGCTCCTTCCGGTACGGCGGGGCCGCGTGCAAGGTGGACTTCGCGCTCGCCGGCCCGGTGCCGTGGGCGGAGCCGAACTGCGCCGGCGCCGGGACCCTGCACCTGGTCGGCTCGGCCGCCGAGGCCCGGGCCGCCGAGACGGCCGTGGTGCGCGGCCGGCACCCGGAGCGCCCGTACGTGCTGGCGGTGCAGCCCGGCGTGGTCGACCCGAGCCGCGCGCCCGCCGGCCGGCAGGTGCTCTGGGCGTACGCGCACGTGCCGAACGGCTCGCCACGCGACGTCAGCGACCAGGTCGTGGCGCAGGTGGAACGCTTCGCTCCGGGCTTTCGTGACCTCATCCTGGCCACGCACGTGGTGCCGGCGGCGGGGGCCGCCGCGCACAACCCGAACTACGTCGGCGGGGACATCTCCGGCGGGGCGCTCACCCCGTGGCAACTGGTGATGCGCCCGGTGCCCCGGTGGGACCCGTACCGGACCCCGCTGCCCGGCGTGTACCTCTGCTCGGCCTCGACCCCGCCCGGCCCGGCCGTGCACGGCATGTCCGGCCTGCACGCCGCCGGGCGGGCGCTGCGGCACCGGTTCGGCGTCCGCACCGACCCGCTGGAGCTGCTCCGCCGCCCGGCCACGGCGTGACGCGACGGTCGTCCCTCGCCGGGGAGTGGACGGGACCGGTCAGGCCAGCGTCGAGCCGCTGAATGCCGTACGCGGACGTCGTCGGTGGCCCTCGGATCCGGTAGTCACGGCGGCCGCGACAGCCGCCCGGTCGTTCCGCCGTATCTCGGGCAAACGGAAGTAACGTGATCCGTGTCGTGGTCCCGGCACCATTTCGGGCAGTGTGCCCTCTGCCATCGAGAATCCGGGTGCTGTTCCGGCACCCGTCGACCGGTGCTCCGGAGAAATGCGTCGCGCGGCCATCGATGGATTTGTCGGCGTGGCCTGCGCCGCCGATTTCGAGAGCGCTCTCGCCGGTGGGCCCGCCGGCCACCTGAACAGGGGTTAAGTTCCGAGGTTCCCGTCGGAAGAGCGGCCTCGGGCCGTCCGACGTCATTCTCGTTCGTCCGTTCGATGCGCTGTTTCGTCGTCAGGACGATGAAACGCATCCGTAGGGGTCGTCGGGGCGTCCCGTCGGCGTGGCTTTCGCTCAACTGTCGATTGTCACTCACGGTTAGATCGAACAGGATGGTGCAGAGCATTCCTCCTGTCGGTCCGATGTGGCACGAACCCCGATCCTGATTGGTCAATCAGCTGTCGTTTGTGCTCGACCTGCGGTTTTCCGCGTCTTCGGCTTGGTGCCGGTCGGCTCCGGCGATGTGCGCCCCAGCCCGGTCGGCCGCACACCGGGCCGGTCGTCGCCGAGATGGCGACCCCTGAGCGTGACGGAGGCCCGGGGAGATGTCCGGTTCGAAAGCATCCGTCCTGACAGTTTGTAACCAGCCTTGTGCTCTCCGACATCGAGTCCATAGAGTCCCGGCTCGCACAAGTTAAGAGACACGGGGGAGGGTTCGTGGACCGTCGGATGACGGCCACCGTTCGTTCATGCCTTGCGGCAGGTGTCGCGGTCATGACAGCGGTCGCGTTGTTTGGTATCTCCGGAGAGCCGGCGGAGCTTCTCGCCGCCGGCCCGGACGGCGTGACAGGTGGCGTTCAGGGCAAATCGGATGAGGCGGTGTCCCTGCGCACGGCACGCGAGAGCGGCAAGCCGGTGCAGGTCAAGAGCCTCACCTCGGCGACGACCGAGGTCTTCGCGCTGCCGGACGGGCAGTTCCGGGCGGAGGTCGCCGCCGGCATACAGCGGTTCAAGCGGGACGGCGGCTGGGTGCCCGTCGACCTCACCCTCAAGGCGGCCCCCGACGGCTCGGTCGCGCCCGTCGCGCACCCCAACGACCTGAGGATCTCCGGGCCGGCCGGAGCTGGCGAGCACGAACTGGCCGCCGTCGGGACCGGCGACGACCGGGTCGCGATGGGCTGGTCGGGGGCGCTGCCCACGCCGGTGCTGACCGGCAACCGGGCCACCTACGTGGACGCCCGGCCGGGCGTGGACCTGGTCGTCGAGGCCACCCGGCTCGGCTTCGAGCAGTTCCTCGTCGTCAAGACGCGGTCCGCCGTCGCCCAGGTCGAGCGGGTCAGCTTCCCGTTCACCGGCCCCGGCGTGGCGTCGTCGGCGCGCGGCGCGGACGGCGCGGTTACCCTGACCGGCCGCTCCGGAAGGCAGACCGCCCGGATCCCGGCCCCGCTGATGTGGGACGCGAAGAAGACCATCACCGGTGCTCCGGCCCAGCGCAGGCCGGTGCGTACCGACCTCGCCCGGCGGGGCGGCGGCGTCGAGCTCACGCTCACGCCGGACGCCCGCTGGCTGGCCAGCGAGGCCACCACCTTCCCGGTGACCATCGACCCGACGGTCAACCCGCTGACCACCACGTTCGACACGTACGTCCGGCAGACGGTGACCACCGACCAGAACCAGGAACCGGACCTGCAGATCGGCCTGCTGGCGACCACGCCGGCCACGCTGACCCGCTCGTTCCTCACCTGGGACACCACGGTCCTCGCCGGCAAGCAGATCACCGCCGCCACCGTGTCGTTCTGGAACTTCTGGTCGCACACCTGCACGCCCACGTCCTGGGAGATCTGGTCCACCGGCGCGTCGACCTACACCACGACGTTCGACAACCAGCCGTCCTGGGACCACCACGAGGCCACGTCGACCGCCACGCACGGCTCGACCAGCTGCGCCGACGCGTGGGCGAACATCGACGGCAAGAGCTTCTTCCAGCGGGCGGCCAACGCGAACAAGACCCGCGCCGGCATGGGCGTCCGGGCCACGGACGAGACGGTCCCCGCCGGGTTCAAGCAGTTCCGGTCCCGGGAGGGCTCCGTGGCGACCGAGGACCCGAAGGCGTCGGTCACGTACAACTCCTGGCCGACCGTCACCTCCCGGGTCACCGTCCCGGCCACCAGCTGCGCGACCGGCCCGGCCCGCCCACAGGTCAACACGCTGACCCCGCAGCTGAAGGCGACCGTCTCGGACGGCGACGGCACCGCCATGACGGTCACCTTCGAGTGGTGGGCGATGAACGCCGACGCGGCGATCGGCTCCGCCACCTTCAGCAACGTCGCCTCCGGCGCCACCGCCGCGACGACCGTCCCGGCGGGTGCCTTCGTCGACGGTGGTATCTACCGCTGGCGGGTCAGGGCCGCCGACGGCGTCGCCGGCAGTGACGTCTGGTCCTCGTTCTGCGAGATGCAGGTGTACACCACCGCCGCCCCCGTCACCGGCTGCACCGGCGGCACCGACAGTGACTTCAACGGCGACGGCACGACCGACATCGCGGTCGCCGACCCGGAGGCCGTGGTGGGCGGTGCCGTCCGCGCCGGCCGGATCCACGTGACGTACGGCGGCAGCGCGACCGTGCACAGCCTGCACGAGGGCGCCGCCAAGGTGCCGGGCTCGGCCGAGGCGGGCGACCGGTTCGGCACGTCCATCTCCGCCTACGACGCCAACAACGACGGGTGTACGGACCTCGCGGTCGGCGTGCCGTTCCAGAACATCAGCGGCCAACCCTATGCCGGTGCCGTCTACGTGCTGTTCGGCTCACCGGCGGGCCTGGCGCAGACACAGACGTCCCTGGTCTACCACCAGGACTCCACGAACGTCCCGGACGCGGCCGAGTCCAACGACTGGTTCGGCCAGGCCGTGGCCGGCAGCCGGACCGCCAGCGGCGAGCCGTACCTGGTGATCGGGGCGCCCGGCGAGGGTCTGCCCACCGGCGCTATCGCCGGCACCGTGCACTACCTGCGGGGCAACCTGAATCTCATGCTCAGCCAGGGCAGCGGGATCCCCGGCACGGCGGAGATCGACGACCGCACCGGCTACGCCGTCGCCGCTTCCAAGCACCACTGGGCGGTCAGCTCCCCGGGCGAGGGAATCGGCACGGAGACCTTCGCCGGCGCGGTGAACGTCTTCGGTCACACCCTGACCAGCGGGCTGCCCACCCTCGCCGCCGGACTGACCCAGGACGCGGCGATCCTGAACGGGGCGAACGTCTCCAACGTCTCCCAGGCGGACGACAACTTCGGCAAGTCCATCGCCCTGGCGCCGTACCGCCCGGTCGGATCGCCGGCCGGGCAGCGGGACTCGCTGCTGGTCGTCGGCGTGCCGGGGGAGGACATCACCGTCGCGGCAACCGGAAAGCTGGAGGCGGACGCCGGCCTGGTGCACCGGTTCCACATCACCGCCGCCAACGCCGCGGCGGAACTGCCGGCGATCACCTACGCGTCGAAGGACGGCAACTACCTCGGCGAGAAGGTCGCGGTGACGAACACCGCGCCGGCCAGCGAGGGCACCAACGCGACGATGTTCATCGCGATCGGCGCACCGGGTGACGACGCCGGGGAGACGGCCGACTCCGGCCAGGTGCGGCTCTTCCCCGCCCTGGCCAACCCGATCGGCACCCCGGTGACCCTGGGGCGCGGTGGCACCAGCATGCCGGGCTCCGTACGCACGCAGGAGCTCGTCGGCACCTCGCTCGGCGCGACCGCGGAGCGCCTGTACGTCGGCACGCCCTACGGCCTCGACGCGGTGTACGGCTTCAGCTGGGCCGACCTCGCCGCCGGCAACCACGTACCGAGCATCACCCTGCAACCAGGCCAGGGCGGCCTGCCCACCGGCCAGAGCATGTTCGGGGCGGCGGTCAGCTGATGACACACATCGATTCGCACAGCTCAACGGGGGAGGACCTGAGGGTGGCCAGTCGTAGGAGAAAGCGGGGCCGGCTGTTCACGCTCGGTCTCACGCTCGGCCTGGCCGGGCTGATGTCCGCCGGGGCGTTCGTCGAGCCGCCGCAGCCGGCACCGCCCGTGGTGCCCACCGCCGCGTTGGAGCAGGACCCGATCCGCGACACCGAGGCCGAGGCGCTGGTGGCGGCCAAGGCGCTCGACCAACCGGTCGAGGTGCTGTCGCACCGCACGGAGCACCGCGACGTCTTCGCGCAGCCCGACGGCACGCTGATCGCCAACGACCACGCCCAACCGGTCCGGGTCACCCAGGGCGACGCCTGGGTACCCGCCGACTCGACGCTGATGGTCCTGCCCAACGGCGCGTACGGGCCGACCGCCGCGCTGTTGGGGATGGAGCTGTCCCAGGGCGGCACCGCGCCGCTCATGGTGGCGTCGCGGGACCAGAAGAGCATGACGCTGACCTGGCCGCACGGGCCGCTGCCCGCCCCGCTGGTCGTGGGCAGCCAGGCGACCTACCCGAACGTGTTCCCGGACGTCGACCTGGTGGCGACCGTGACCGTCGAGGGCTTCTCGCACGTGCTCCTGGTCAAGACGCCCGAGGCGGCCAACCTGCCGGAACTGCAGAACCTCCAGCTCGGCGTCACCGCCACCGGCCTGACCATCCAGGAGACCGGGGACGGGGGCGTGGTGGCGCTCGACCCGGCCACCGGCAACCCGGTCCTCGAGGCCGACGCCCCGACCATGTGGGACAGCGGGACGCCGGACGGCGAGGGCATCGCCGCCCGGTCGTCGTCCGCGGGCACCGATCCGGGTGCGGCCTCGGTGCAGGGCCCGGGCGACACGTCCGAGGTGGCCCAGGTCGGTCTCGACTACGCCGACAACACCCTGACGCTCACTCCGAACCGGGCCATGCTCACCGACCCGGAGGCGTCCTTCCCGCTGTACATCGACCCGGTGTGGCAGAGCAGCACCAACAGCGGCTGGGCGATGGTCGACAGCGGGTACCCCAGCGAGGAGTACTGGAAGTTCGACGGCAAGCGGCACGAGCGGATCGGGCTCTGCCCCAGCTCGTGCAACAACTCCAAGATCAAGCGGCTGTTCTACCGGCTCGCCACGCCGTACTCCGGAAAGACGATCCTGAGCGCCGAGTTCCGGGTGACGATGCAGCACGCCTGGAACTCGACCGCCCGGGCCGCCTCGCTCTACCTCATGCCCCTCTCGTCCACCATCGGGACCTCGACGAACTGGGGCAACCAGCCGGGGGGCGCCGGCTGGAGCGGCGCGACCCTGCTCGCGACGGCATCCCCCACCAGCGTCCAGTCGTCGTGCACCTCGACCAACCAGAACGCGAGCTGGAACGCCAAGCGGGCGGTGGAGATCGCCGCGGAGGAGAACAAGGGATCGGTGGTCCTCGGCCTGCGGGCGACGAACGAGAGCGACTACACGCACAGCAAGCGCTTCTGCGACAACGGCGTCCTCTCGGTCCGCTACAACCGGTCGCCGCTCATCCCGAACCTCAACGAGCTGACCATGTCGCCCGGCGGGCAGTGTGTCTACGGGGCGAACGCGCCGTACGTGGACGTGCCGCCGAGGCTGAACGCGGTGCTGCGGGACCCGGACCACTCCTCGGCGCACACGGAGCAGGTCAAGGGCGAGTTCCGGGTCACCTGGACGCCGCCCGGTGGTACGGCGCAGACGCGCACGTACGTGACACCCCTGAAGGCCAGCGGATCGGTCTTCTCCTACACCGTGCCGAGCGACATCCCGCAGAACGTGCTCATCTCCTGGGACGTCCGGGGCAGCGACAACACCAAGGCCGGGCCGTGGAGCAGTGACGGCACCCGCGACGTCTGCCAGTTCCGGTACGACACGACCAGTCCCAGCGCCCCGGATGTCGACTCCGCCGTCTACCTGCCGCAGGACGCGGCGGACAACGGCACGGCGGGGGCGTCGAACTGCATCGAGAGCGACGAGTGGCTGGGCTCGATCGGTGTGCCGGCCAGCTTCACCTTCGATTCCGCCGCCACGGACGTCGTGGAGTACCGCTACGGGTTCAACACCAACCCGGTACCGACGAACGTGCTGCAACCCGCCACCGACGGCGGCCCGGTCACGCTCACCAACTGGCACCCGGACAAGGAGGGCCCCCGCACGATCAACGTCCAGGCCGTCGACCGGGCCGGCCGGTCGAGCACCATCGCCTCCTGCACCTTCCGCGTGGGCAAGCGCCCTCCGACGTCGCAGTGGTCCCTGGGCGAGGTCCCGGGTCAGGACGAGGCGCACGACGGCCTCGGCGAGAACGACGCCACGGTCGGCAGCGGCATCACCTTCGGGGCGGAGGGCCCCGGCGGCCCGTCCGACACGGCGGCCCGCTTCGACGGCACGGCGAACGCCTACCTGACCACCGCCAGGCCGGTGCTGACGGACACGTCGGCGAGCTTCGCGATCACCGGCTGGTTCAAGGTCGACGACCCCACCCGGAGGCAGGTGGCGATCAGCCAGGACGGCACCGGTGAGCCGGGGCCCTCGCTGGGGATCGACGAGGGCGTCTGGTACTTCCGGATGCCGGTCAACGACGTGGTCACGCTGGGCCGGTGGCAGGTGATCGGGGGCCCGGCCACGACGGGCTGGACGTACGTCGCGGCCATCTTCGACGGCACCAGCAAGGAGATGTCGCTCCAGGTGGGCACCGCCGCCCCGGTCGTCGCCCAACGTCGGTCGTTGACCAAGTCGCGTGGCCCGCTGCAGATCGGCCGCACCCTGACCAAGGGTGGCTACTTCGACAACTGGCAGGGGTCGATGGCGGACGTCTCGGTCTTCGACCGGCTGATCCTCCCGGCGGAGGTCACCGGTCTGAAGAAGACGGCGCCGAACCGCAAGGCCTACTGGCGGTTGAACGCCGAGACCAGCGGAGTCAGCCCCGAGGAGAAGAACGGCACGGGCGTCACGCTGGGACCGGCGGCGACGATCTACCGCCACCCGGTGCTCTCCCTGCTCGGTGGCGGACACCTGGCGCTCAACGGCCAGCCGGCGAGCTACGCGAGCACGCCGACGAACGCCGACATGGCGGGCAGCTTCTCGATCAGCGCCCGGGTCAAGCTGACCAGCAACTGCGCGGGTGCCCCGATGACCGTGTTCTCGCAGAAGGGCAGCCAGGGCAGCTCGGTGATCGTGCGCTGCAACGACCAGGGCTCGTGGGAGTTGGCCATGGCCGAGAGCGACGTGGCGGCCCCGGAGTGGACGACGAGAAGCGCCGGTGAGGCACCGAAGCTCATCGGCAAGGGCGATCACCTCACCCTCGTCTACAACGGCTACATCCGCGAGATGGCCCTGTACGTCAACGGATCCTTCAGCCAGGCGATCGAGCTCAAGTCGCCCTTCGCCGCCACCGGCGGGGTGCAACTGGGCCGGGCCTTCGTCGCCGGCGCCTTCGACGAGCACCTGTCCGGCGCGATCGACGACGTCCGCGTCTATGACGGGGTGACCGACCCGGTGCTGATCCAGAAGCTCAACGTCTCGGTACGCGAGCAACTGACGCTGTGACGCGGCAGGCGGTGGGTCCGTTCCGTACCGGTCGGGCCCACCGCCTCGCGCCGCGATCTTCCTTGTCTTCCCGACCCGACCCCTGGAGGGGCGATGTTCTCCCGACCTCCGGTCCGCTCCGGCGTGTTCAACCGCCGGTTCACGAGACCGATCTCCTGGGCCATGGCCGGCGTGATGGGGGCGAGCTTCATCCAGCTCGCGACCAACCCCGCCTCGGCTGAGCCGAAGTCCAACCGACCGTCGACGTCAGACTCGTCGAAGGTGCTTCCGAAGCGCGATCCGCTGCCGGTGAAGCCCCGCAAGGGCAACCCGGCGGTGGCCGCCGCGACCGCCGAGCCGGCGAAGGTCTCCTGGCCCGCAGCCGGTGCCGCGGACGTCTCCGTGCCGTCCGCCTCGACTGCCCGGTCGGCCGCCCCGACCGCGACCGCCAAGATCGGCGGCCTGCCGGTCTCGGTGTCCGCCGTGCCGGCCGCGACGAAGGTGTCCCCCGGTGGGAGCCGCCCAGCGGCGACCGGCGACCCGAGCCCGGCCCCCGACCCGGCTCCGGGCAAGGTGCGGGTCGAGGTGCTCGACCGCGAGGCCTCGCAGCGGGCGAAGGTGGACGGCCCGCTCGTGCGGCTGACCCGCAACGACGGACGCTCCGCCGCCGGGAAGATCCGTCTCGGCCTCGGCTACGAGGGGATCGCCGGCGCCTACGGCGGCGACTTCGGCGCCCGGCTGCGGCTGGTGCGGTTGCCGGAGTGCGCCCTGACCACTCCGGAACGGGCGGACTGTGCCGGCGTGCCGGTGCCGACGACCAACGACGGCGAGTCGAAGACGGTGTCGGCCGAGGCGAGCACCGGCGCGCTGTTCGCCATGACCGCCACGGACGCCTCGTCGCAGGGCGACTACGGCGCCACCAGTCTCTCCCCGTCGTCGAAGTGGTCGGTGGCCCCGTCCACGGGCGGCTTCTCCTGGAGCTACCCGCTGCGGACGCCGCCGGTGCCCGGTGGCAACGCTCCGGGGATCACCCTCGGGTACTCGTCGCAGTCGGTCGACGGACGGACCGCCACCACGAACAACCAGGGCTCGTGGATCGGAGAGGGCTTCAACTACGAGCCGGGCCACATCGAACGCCGGTACAAGCCGTGCGCGGAGGACGGGCACAACCAGTACGCCGACCAGTGCTGGGCGTTCGACAACGCGACCATCCTGCTCAACGGCAGGTCGACGGAGCTGGTCAAGACCGGCAACACCTGGCGGTTCGCGACGGACGACGGCTCCAAGGTCGAGCGCCTCTCCGGTGCGGTGAACGGTGACGACGACGGTGAGTACTGGCGGGTCACCACCACCAACGGCACCGAGTACTACTTCGGCATGAACCGGCTCCCCGGCTGGACCGCCGGCAAGGAAGAGACGAAGTCGGCCTGGACCCTGCCGATCTACGGCGACGACGTGAACGAGCCGTGCTACAACGCGACCTTCACCTCGGCGTACTGCGACCAGGCGTGGCGGTGGAGCCTCGACTACGTCAAGGACCGCTACGGCAACGTCACCTCGTACTACTACAACCAGGAAATCAACTACTACGCCCGCGGCAACAAGACCGACGTCAACGGCGTGCCGTACGTGCGGGGCGGCTCGCTCAAGCGCGTCGACTACGGCCAGCGCCACAACGCCGTCTACACCACCAACGCCCCGGCCCGGGTCGTGTTCGCCACCAAGGAGCGGTGCCTGCCGAGCGGCAGCGTCGACTGCGACCCGCAGGACCTGACCGCCGCCACCGCGTCGCACTGGCCGGACGTGCCGTTCGACCGTAACTGCGCCGTGAACACCAAGTGCAAGCTCGACCAGATCACCCCGACGTTCTGGACGCGGGTGCGCCTGACCGGCATCACCACCGAGATCCGCGAGGGCACCGGTTGGACGCCGGTGGACACCTGGAAGCTCGACCACCTGTTCACCGACAACGGCGACGGCTCGCGGACCCTCTGGCTGCACAAGATCACCCACACGGGCAGCTACGGCCCGGCAGCGGACATCGCCATGCCGTCGGTCGAGCTGGGTGGCCTCCAGCTGCCCAACCGGATCGACCGCACCGGCGACTTCATCGCTCCGCTGGTCCGCTTCCGGCTGGCCACGGTGTGGAACGACTCGGGCGGGCAGGTCGACGTCAACTACGCCGAGGCGGACTGCACGGAGAGCACGCTGCCCACGCCGGGCAACAGCACGCGACGCTGCTATCCCGTGAAGTGGAGCCCGCTGGGCAGCGGCGACCCGATCACCGACTGGTTCCACAAGTACGTGGTCGAGCAGGTCGTCGAGACCGACCGGACCGGCGGCGCACCGGACATGGTGACCCGGTACCAGTACCTGGACGGGGCGGCCTGGCGGCACACGGAGCCCGACGGGTTCTCCAAGGCGGAGGACCGGACGTGGAGCGAGTGGCGCGGCTACGGCCACGTGGTCGTCACCGCCGGCGACGGCGAGACCCAGACGACGAAGACGGCGTACCGATACCTGCGGGGCATGCACGGCGACAAGGACCCGGACGGCGGCACCCGTACGGTCACCGTCACCGACTCCACCGGCGGCGCCCACACCGACCACCCCGAGTTCTCCGGGCACCAGCTCGAGAGCGTGGTGTACGACGGTGCCGCCGCGGTCAGCAAGAGCATCGCGATCCCGTGGCGGCACAACACCGCGACCGAGACGCACACCTGGGGCAGCAAGAAGGCCTGGTTCATCAACACCACGACGGCGCGGAGCCTGGTCGCGCTGGCCGCGGGCGGTTGGCGGGAGACGAAGCAGACCTCGGTCTTCGAGACCGACTTCGGCCGGGTGACCAGGACCGAGAACGAGGGCGACATCGACGTCGTCGGTGACGAGTCGTGCAGCCGCACCACCTACGCCGACAACGCCACGGGCCACCTCTACAGCCTGGTCGCTCAGGTCGAATCGGTGTCGGTGAAGTGCTCCGTCACCCCCGACCGCACCAAGCACGTCATCTCCGACACCCGGACGCTCTACGACGGCAACGCGTTCGGCGTCGCACCGACGTCGGGCAACCCGACCCGTTCCGAGCGGCTGAAGAGCCACAACGGCACGACGGGGACGTACATCCGCGCGTCGGAGGGCACGTTCGACTCGTACGGGCGGCCGCTGACGGCCGTCGACGCGCTCGGCAACCTCACGAAGACCGAGTACACCGACACGAACGGCCTGACCACCAAGGTCAAGCAGACCAGTCCGCTGCTGCACGTCACCACCACCGACTACGCCCCCGCCTGGGGCGTGCCGGTGAGCCAGGTGGACCCGAACGGTCTGAAGAGCATCCTCGAGTACGACCCTCTGGGCCGGCTGACGAAGGTCTGGCTGCCGGACCGGACCGGCACCGCCGGCCTCGACCCGAGCATCCGCTACACGTATCTCGTCCGGACGGACAAGCCGGTCGCCATCAAGACCGAGAAGCGGCAGAACGACGGGTCCTACAACGTCGAATACAAGCTGCACGACGGTCTGCTGCGTCCGCGGCAGGTCCAGTCGGAGGGCCCGAACGGCACCCGTACGGTCGCGGACACCTTCTACACCGCGACGGGCAGCCTCGCCAAGACGTACGCGACCTACACGGTGGCGGGCGCGCCCAGCGACCTGATCTACCCGGCGGTCAACGGCGACGTCAACGGCCAGACCCTCTACGTCCACGACGGGGCGGACCGGGTCACGGCGGAGATCTTCGCGGTCGCCGGTAACGAGAAGTGGCGCACCACGACCACCTACGGCGGCGACCGGATCTCGATCGACCCGCCGGCCGGCGGCACCCCCACCACGTCGATCACCAACGCCCTGGGGCAGACCACCGAGCTGCTCCAGTACAAGGGCGCCGGCCCGACGGGGGTGTTCGACAAGACCGAGTACACCTACACCCACGCCGGCAAGCTGAAGACGGTCAAGGACCCGGCGGGCAACGTCTGGTCGCACGAGTACGACCAGCTCGGCCGCAAGACCAAGTCGATCGACCCGGACGCCGGCACCTCGACGGTGGCGTACGACGACCTGGACCGGGTCGTCAGCACCACGAACGGCGTCAACCAGACGGTCAGCACCACGTACGACGCGATCGGCCGCAAGACCGCCGTCTACAAGGGGGCGGCCGACACCGGCACCCTCCTCAGCAGTTGGACGTACGACCTGGAGATGGTCGGCCACCTCTCGGCGACGAGCCGGTGGGTCGACGGCGCCGAGTACGCCACCTACTACTCGAACTACGACGAGTTCTACCGGCCGCACGCCACCCACATCCAGGTGCCCAACCACGCCGGAGCCGAACTCGCCGGCATGTACGTCTTCGGTGCGGAGTACAACCGGGACGGCACCGTCCAGTCGATGAGCATGTCGGACGGCGGTGGGTTGCCGTTCGAGACGATCGCCTACACCTACGACGGCCTGGAGCGGCTCACCGCGACGACGGGTGACAACGCCTACCTGACGGACATCGAGTACGCCAGCACCGGCGAGGTCCTCCAGACCGAGGCGCAGGTGGGCACCCGGAAGGTGTGGTCGACCTACGAGTACGAGCAGGGCTCCAAGCGGCTCACCCGTCAGCGGCTGGACCGCGAGTCTGCCCCGATCGTCGACATCGACGCCCGCTACACCTACGACGCGTCCGGCAACATCCAGCGGATCGTGAACAACCCGTCCGGTACGCAGGACACGCAGTGCTTCACCTACGACTACCTGCGCCGCATGGACCGGGCGTGGACGTCGGCGAGCACCGCGACCGACCCCTGCGCCGGCGGCCCGTCGGTGACCGGCATGGGCGGCATCGCGCCGTACCACCACGCCTACACCTTCGACGCGACCGGCAACCGCAAGACCGAGGCGCAGTACGCGGCCAACGGCACCCCGCTCATCGAGCGCAGCTACACCTACCCCGCCGCCGGCCAGGCGCAGCCGCACACGCTGAGCCAGATGACGGAGTCGACCCCGGCGGGTGACCGGCTGTACTCCTACCAGTACGACGCGGCCGGCAACACCACGAAGCGGACGAGGACCGGCGAGGACCAGACCCTGGTCTGGGACGCGGAGGGCAACCTCGAATCGGTAACCGACGCCGCCGGCAAGAAGACCAGTTTCACGTACGACGTCGACGGCTCCCGGATGCTGCGCAAGGAGCCGAACGCCACCACCCTCTACCTGCCGGGCATGGAGATCCGGCTGAACCACCAGACCCGGGTCACCGACGCGACCCGCTACTACGGCCTGCCGGGTGGCGGGACGCTGGTCCGCAAGACCGACGGCATCCGGTACGTGGCGAGCGACCACCACGGCACCGGCCAGGCGACCGTCGACGGAAGCGGTGCGATCACGCACCGGCGGACCACCCCGTTCGGTGAGAGCCGGGGCACGGCACCGGCGCCAGGTCAGTGGCCGACGGAGAAGGGCTTCGTCAACGGGAACATCGACTCGACGACGGGCCTGGTGAACATCGGCGCCCGCGAGTACGACACGATCGCCGGCCGGTTCATCTCGGTCGACCCGATCATCGACGTCAACGACCCGCAGCAGATGAACGGGTACGCGTACGCCAACAACAACCCGATCTCGTACTCGGACCCGGACGGGCTGAAGGCGTGCTCCGACGACGCCTGCGGTCCGGGCGCCGACTACGAGGACATGTACGGCAACTACCACAAGGTCAAGGGCCACAACGACGGCTGCGGTGGCTGCTCGGGCGCGTACGACCCGGACGAGCCGACGAAGAACGTGCACAACAACCCGCGGGCGTCGGCCGAGGAGCGGGCCGCGGCGGCACGGGCGGCGGCGGAGAAGGAGCGGCAGCGCCGCATCGCCGAGGCCAAGGCGCGGATGCTCAACGTCGCCAAGGCGCTGGGGAAGATCGCGATGGAGGAGCTGGGCATCACCGATGCCCTGGACTGCTTCCTCAAGGGCGACATGGACGGCTGTGTCGCCACGGCGATCAACGTGGTGTCGGCCGCCTTCGGTGGTGCGCTCGGCAAGCTGGCCGCCAGGTACGGCGCGCCATGGAAGTGGGAGAAAGCCGCCGCACTGGTCAGCCGCGTCAAGGGACTACTCGGCGATCTGGTAGCCAGCGCGAAGAAGTTCATCAAGTGCAAGAACAGCTTCGTGCCGGGCACGTTGGTGGTGATGGCCGACGGCTCTCGCAAGCCGATCGAGCAGGTGGAGACCGGCGACGTCGTGCTGGTGACCGATCCGGTGACCGGCAAGACGACAGCCAAACCGGTCGTGGCGACCATCATCGGCCAGGGCAGCAAGAACCTGGTCGAGGTCACCATCGACCCCGACGGCGACGTCCGTGACGCCACGGAGAGCGTCGTCGCCACGGACAACCACCCGTTCTGGGTGCCGGGGCTCGACGAGTGGGTCGACGCCGCCGATCTGCAGGCCGGCCAGTGGCTGCGCACCTCGGCCGGTACTCACGTGCAGATCAGCGCAACCCGGCAGTGGACGGAGCCGGCACAGGTCCACAACCTCACGATCGACGACATCCACACGTACTATGTGATCGCGGGTCAGACTCCGCTCCTCGTACACAACTGCGGGGGCCTTGACGATGCGGCGCATGCAAGAATTCAGGATACTTACGGAAACGATATTGCCGATGGAGTTGACTATAATCTCCAGCGCATGTGCCCGGACTGCAACTCAGCTAGCGACGCGGCAGATCATACCATCAGCGGAATCGGCAATAACGTAGACGGCTTAGCTAATTACCTGACCGGCCAGCGCGATTTGGGTATGACCCATACCGACCGGAGGAAGCCAGGAACGACAGCCAGGCGGGATGAGACTAGAAGGGATTCTAGTGGTAGGGGTGTGACGATCGTCCAGAACTCCTACATGGTTCATGCCTATCATCAATCGGCGGCCGAGTTCAATAGCATCTTCAAGTGAGGTGAGTCCAAAGTGTACCGAAGAGTCGGCCTCAAAAGGTCTGGTGGCCACTATGCGCTCACGCTCACTCCGACTCAGTTTGAGCTGATCAGGAGGGTTCTTGTCGATCTTTATGGCGGCAGTCACTCCTCGAAGGTAGTTGCCGTCGTGGCCGGAAAGGCCTCAGAGGGGCTCCTCGAGATGAGGGGCCGGGAAGTCGACTTTCGGTCACGAGAAGGCATTCGTTTGACGCTGAGTCATGCTGATCTGCGAGCTTTGTGCGGGGCTTTGACGTTCGCCTTTCTGAACCGTTCTTCCGAAGAAGCATTTCACAATCGATATGGCTTTTATGGCGAGAACGTGCAGGCTGTTGGGTGGGCGATTTTTGAGGCCCTCCAAGGGATGGAAAGTGAAGCGGGTGATGCGCCGTGAATGATGAACGGCTTTGCGACGGCGAATTTCGCTGTGATGTCGTGACTGCCTCCGAAATCGGCCGGGCGGGTTGACATCAGTACCTGCGTCAAGTGTTGCAGGGGCGTAGCCCGCAGGCTGCGCCCCTGCAACATGCCAGCACCTCCTCAGGCGCGCGAGCAGGCGACGCCGTTCAGGAAGAAGCTCGGCGGGGACGCGTACGCCCCGCTCAGGGTGCCCTGGTAGCCGAAGCTGGCCGTGCCGCCCGGGGCGAGCGTGCCGTTCCAGCTGATGTTCCGCGCGGTCACCGCCGAGCCGCTCTGGCTCACCGTGGCGTTCCACGAGCTGGTGATCTGCTGCCCGGCCGGCAGGTTGTAGTTCAGCGTCCAACCGTTGATCGCGCTGGACCCGGTGTTGGTGATCTGCACGTCGGCGGTGAAGCCGTTGCTCCACGAGTTCGGCGTGTACTTCACCGAGCACCCGGCGCCGCCCGGCGGCGGGGTGGTCGGCGGGGGCGTGGTCGGCGGCGCGGTGGTGGGTGGCGGGTTGCCGCCGCCGTTGACCGCGGCCGAGAACGAGGTCACCGCGAGGCCGGCGCCGCCCTGCCAGGGCTCGAAGCCGGCCTGGATGCTGGTCAGGTACCAGGAGTTGGTGATCGCGCCCCGGTTGCGGGTGTCGTTGATGAACGCCAGCAGGTTGAGGTTCGCGCTGCTGATCGCCGACGGGGCCAGGTACGAGATCACGTTGTTCGAGCCGTTGCTGCCGCGCCAGACCTCCCAGCTGCGGCCGTCGATGGTGGCGGTGCCGACCGGGGAGCCGATGGGCTGGATCGGGCCCTGCCGGTTGAGCCAGATCATGATCTCCATCTGGTTCACCCCGTCGCGCTTCGGCGACGGGTCCAGCCAGATGTCGTACGAGGCGTTGTAGACGGCGTTGCTGACGTACCGGTAGGAGATGTTGCTCGTGGCGCTGCTGATCTGACTGACCTGGATCGGCAGGTTGGTGCCGGGGGAGCAGTTGGTGTAGTGGCAGCCCAGGAAGACCGACGGGTACGCGGTCGGTGCCCCGTTGGTGGGGTTGCTGCCGTTCTGGGTGGTGATCTCGAAGCCGCTGTCGGTGACGTTGATGCACTGCTGGGCGGTGGTGCCCCAGCGGTTGTTCTGCACCACGTAGCGGCCCTGGATGGTGGTGGAGCCGTACTGCTCGCAGATCTGCGTGTCGGCGCTGGCGGTGCCGCCGAGGGCCACGGCGACGATCGAGCCGGTGGCGAGCAGCGCGGCTGCCGCGAGGGCCCGGAGTGGACGTTTCATGGTGCTCCTTCGGCTTCGGCGCGGGACGCCGGGCGGAGTCGGCGGGGCGCGGGAGCGCTCCCATGTTCCTTCGACACATTTACACCTCTGAAACCATGGCGCAACGGGCCTGGGGTATTGGGGAATTAAGTGAGGTTTGTCACGCACGGACCGGTCGGCGGGCAGGGGTGCACCGAAGCAGTCGTGACCGCCGCCGAGGAGTGTTTCGCCTGGGACGATTGACTCTGGTGTGTGCCGATTGCGCCGAGTAGTGTCTTGCCTCCAACGCGTGCCGATCCCCTCCCGGAGGCGTACACCACCATGGGTGGCTCTCCCCTGCGCATCCTCGTCGTCGGCGCGGGCATCGCCGGTCTGGCCGTGGCCCGGGCGCTGCGGATGGCGGGATTCCGGCCCGACGTCACCGAGAGGCTTCCTCCGGGCGAGAACGCCGAGACCGGCCTCTACCTGCCCGGCAACGCGGCCCGAGCGCTGCGCCGTCTCGACCTCGACGGGCCCGTACGCCCGCTCGGGCACGTCATCCACCGGCAGCGGTTCCTCGACGCCGCCGGGACGCCGCTGTGCGAGGTGGACCTCGACGCCCTCTGGGCCGGGGTCGGCGAGTGCCGGGCGCTGCCCCGGGCGGAACTGCACCGGGTGCTGCTCACCGGCGCGGGGGGCGCCGTCCGCCACGGAGCCGAGGTGCGCACCCTCGACCTGCTGCCGCACTCCGTGGGCGTCACCTTCGCCGACGGCACCGCCGCCGAGTACGACCTCGTCGTCGGCGCCGACGGACCACGCTCCGCGATCCGGGCCCTGGCCGCGCTCGGCGGCCCGCCCCGGCCCGCCGGCCAGGTCGTCTACCGCGCCGTGGTGCGCGACGGGCCCCGGGTCGAGGAATGGACCGCCCTGCTGGGCCAGCGCGCCGGCTTCCTGGTCGTGCCGCTCGGCGCCGGGCGGCTGCACTGCTACGCCGACGAGGCCGGCGCCGACGTGCCGGCCGACCCGCCGGCCCGCCTGCGCGAGCTCTTCGGCGGCTACGGCGGCCCGGTGCCGGCCGTGCTGGAGGCGCTGGATCGGGTGCACGTCGGGACCACCGAGGAGGTGGAGCTGGGATGCTGGTCCCGGGGACGGGTGCTGCTCGTCGGGGATGCCGCGCACGCCACCGCGCCGACCCTGTCCCAGGGCGCGGCGATGGCGTTGGAGGACGCCGTGGTGCTCGCCGAGTCCCTCCGCGCGGCCGGGAGCGACGACGTGCCTGCGGCGCTGGCGGCGTACGAGAGTCGTCGTCGCCCGCGTACGCGATGGGTGCGGGACCGGACCCGGGACCGCAACCGCACCCGGGACGTGCCGCCGGCGCTGCGCGACCCGCTGCTGCGCGGGCGCGGCGGCCGGATTTTCGGCGAGCACTACCGACTGCTGCTCGGCCCGCTGTGACGCCGGGGGCGGCGAGTGCCCTCCCACCGGCGGGCGGCAGGCTACCCGACCACCCCACGCGGCGCAGCCACCTGCAGGGGACTATCCTCCTTGCGGATGACGGCCCGCAGATAATCAGCGCGCGCCGAGCGGGACAACCCAGAACCGGAGGCCACTCGTGACCACCGTCGCACCCAAGCCGGTCGTGACCCGGCCCTGGCCGGTCCGAGCGCCGGTCAAGGGGTCGGCCATCGCGCGTCTGCTGCGTACCACGGACGCGAAGCAGATCGGGATCATGTACATGGTCACCGCGTTCGTGTTCTTCATGATCGGTGGCCTGATGGCCCTGATCATGCGGGCCGAGCTGGCCCGACCCGGGCTGCAGTTCCTGTCGCCCGAGCAGTACAACCAGCTGTTCACCATGCACGGCACGATCATGCTGCTGTTCTTCGCGACGCCGATCGTGTTCGCCTTCGCGAACTACGTGGTGCCGTTGCAGATCGGCGCGCCCGACGTGGCGTTCCCCCGGCTGAACAGCTTCGCCTACTGGCTGTTCGTCTTCGGCGGCACGATGACGATGGTCGGCTTCCTCACCCCGGGCGGGGCCGCCGACTTCGGTTGGACCGCCTATGCGCCGCTGAGCTCCGTCGAGCACTCGCCCGGCGTGGGCGCGAACCTGTGGGTCGTCGGCCTGGTCATCTCGGGTCTGGGCTCGATCCTCGGCGCGGTCAACGTGATCACCACGATCCTGACCCTGCGCGCGCCCGGCATGACGATGTTCCGGATGCCGATCTTCACCTGGAACATGCTGGTCACCGCCCTGCTGGTGATCCTGGTCTTCCCGTTGCTGGCCGCCGCGCTGATGGCGCTCGCCGCCGACCGGCTCCTGGGTGCCCACGTCTACGACCCCGCGACCGGCGGGCCGATGCTCTACCAGCACCTCTTCTGGTTCTTCGGCCACCCCGAGGTCTACATCATCGCGCTGCCGTTCTTCGGCATCATCTCGGAGATCATCCCGGTCTTCTCCCGTAAGCCGATCTTCGGCTACAAGGGCCTGGTCGCCGCGACCATCGCCATCGCCGGCCTGTCGATGAGCGTCTGGGCGCACCACATGTTCGCCACCGGCCAGGTGCTGCTGCCGTTCTTCAGCTTCCTGAGCTACCTGATCGCCGTGCCGACCGGTATGAAGTTCTTCAACTGGATCGGCACGATGTGGCGGGGCCAGATCAGCTTCGAGACGCCGATGCTCTTCTCGATCGGCTTCCTGGTCACCTTCCTCTTCGGCGGCCTGACCGGTGTGCTGCTGGCCAGCCCGCCGCTCGACTTCCACCTGCACGACTCGTACTTCGTGGTGGCCCACTTCCACTACGTGCTCTTCGGCACGATCGTGTTCGCCGTCTTCGCCGGCATCTACTTCTGGTTCCCGAAGATGTTCGGCCGGATGCTCGACGAGCGGCTGGGCAAGGTGCACTTCTGGCTGACCATGATCGGCTTCCACACCACGTTCCTGGTGCAGCACTGGCTGGGCAACGAGGGCATGCCGCGCCGGTACGCCGACTACCTGCCCGGCGACGGCTTCACCACGCTGAACATGGTCTCCACCATCGGCGCGTTCATCACCGGCATCTCGACCCTGCCGTTCATCTGGAACTGCTGGAAGTCGTACAAGGCCGGCCCGGTGGTCGAGGTCGACGACCCGTGGGGCCACGGCAACTCCCTGGAGTGGGCCACCAGCTCCCCGCCGCCGCTGCGTAACTTCGACCGGATGCCGCGGATCCGCTCCGAGCGGCCGGCGTTCGACCTCAAGTTCCCGGAGCTGGCGGCCGGCGGCCAGAGCCTGGCCGGCCCGCCGGAGGGCGGCGCCAAGCCGCTGACCAGCGAGTCCGACGGCGGCGCCAGCTACCGCGAGGACACCGCGAGCGACGCCGACCGGCGCTGACGCTCCGCACCACGCACGACGGGCGCCACCCCACCCGGGGTGGCGCCCGTTCGCGTTGCCGAAAGGTACGCCCACCGCGACCGGGGAACGTTCGATCCCGTACGCCGCCCGGGCCATCCCCGGGTGCCCATGGCGTGCCTTGAGAAGTGGTGGCTCTGATCGCAGTCCTGGCGGCGTTCGGGCCGACGGAAAGGCGTGGAAGGCGCGCGAAGCTGACGAACAACTGCCCTTGAACGCTGATACCTGTGTGGCATAAAGATACCTCCTTGGTATCGGCGCAGAGGGCTGTACCGCCGTCGTCGAGGTGCGGTGCAGCAGCCAGCCACTCACGACGACGACGCGGGTGAGCAGCTGCGCGGCACGCCAGATCAGCGGCGGCTGGCAGACCGTAGCTGTCGGGACCGGCCGAGGTGGCGACCCGCGCGCCGAGGGGCGCCGGGTCCGGGCGTCGGGTCAGGCGGCGGGGGCCGGGACCAGTTCGGAGGCGGACGTGCGGGCGGCGGCGGTGCGGCGGCGGCGCAGCTCGATCGGGAGCACCGCCAGCGCCACCAGCGCGCCGACCGCCCCGGTGACCGCGAAGCCCCAGGCCGGCGCGGAGGCGTCGATGACGGCGCCGGCGAGCGGCGCGCCAACCGCGATGCCGACCGTCACCGCCGAGCCGTGCAGGCCCATCGCCTCACCGCGTACGGAGGCGGGGACCAGCCGGCTGACCGCGTCCGAGGTCGCCGCGATCGTCGGCGCGCAGAGCGCCCCGGCGGGGATCAGCGCCAGGCAGAGCAGCCACCAGTGCGCCCCGCCCAGCCCGACCGGGATGGTGCAGAGGCTGAGCGCCGCCATCAGTGCCAGCGGGGAGAAGGATCGGGTGACCGCCCCGTACGCGAAGCCGCCCGCCAGCGAGGCGACCGCCCAGACGGCGAGGACGGCGCCCGTCCACCCGACGTCGCCGCTCTCCCGCAGCACGGCGACCACGGCCACGTCGGTGCCGCCCAGCACCAGCGTGCCGGCGGCGCTGACCGCCAGTACGGCGAGCAGCCGCGGGGTGAGCCACGACCGGCGAGGCACCCGCGGCTGCGGCCCGGCCGGCTCGCCGCCGCCCCGGGTGGGCGGGTTCAGCACCCAGAACGCGACCCCGGCGGCGACGATGCCGGCGCCGACCAGGTAGAGCGTGGTGCGCGCGGAGATCGTGGTGACGGCGGCCACGGCGAGCGCGGGACCGACCATGAACGACAGCTCCACCGACATCGAGTCCAGCGCGTAGGCGGGGCGGCGCCGCTCCGGCGGCACCATGGCGGCGATGGACTGCCGGATCACCGAGAAGATGGGCAGGGCGAGCGAGCCGGCCAGGAACGCGGCGGGCAGCAGCACCGGGTACGGCAGCATCGGCGCGGTGGACCAGAAGACGGCCTCGGCGGTCCCGGTCAGCACGAGCACCGGCCGCAGGCCGCGCCGGTCGACCAGGCGGCCGAGCAGTGGGCCGCCGATCGCGGCGCCCACGGTGATCGCCGCGCCGACGAGCCCGGCCGCTCCGTAGCCGCGCCCGAGGTCGAGCACGACGTAGAACGTCAGGGTGACCCCGGTGGCGGTGAGCGGGACCCGGGCGAGCACCGACACCAGCAGCAACGACCGGAGACCGGGCAGGGCCAGCGCCTGTCGGTAGGGCTTCGTGTTCACGACGGTGCGTACCTCCACCCGACATCCTCGGGTGGAGGTACGACACCCCGCCAACGAATTACCGCGTCATGCGCCCCTGAGCACAGGCTCCCCGCGCATGGCGACCCCGGCCCCCTCCATCGCGCGCAGCGCCACGTCGGTGGTGTCCGGGGCGACCCCGGCGGTCAGGTCCAGCAGCACCGTGGTGGCGAAGCCCTCGCGGGCGGCGTCCAAGGCGGTTGCCCGTACGCAGTGGTCGGTGGCGATGCCGACCACGTCCACCCGGTCCACCCCGTGGCGGCGCAGCCAGTCGGCCAGGCACTCGCCGTCCTCGGCGTGCCCCTCGAAGCCCGAGTACGCGGCGTCGTGCTCGCCCTTGTGGAAGATCGCCTCGATCCGGTCGGTGGCCAGGTCGGGGTGGAACTCCGAGCCCGGGGTGCCCACGACGCAGTGCCGGGGCCAGGAGTCCACGAAGTCCGGCGGGTCGCCGAAGTGCGCGCCCGGGTCGACGTGGTAGTCCTTCGTCGCGACGACGTGGTCCCAGCGGTCCGGCTCGGCGGCGAGCAGCCGGGTGATACCGGCCGCCACGCCCGCTCCGCCGCCGACGGCCAACGAGCCGCCCTCGCAGAAGTCGTTCTGCACGTCCACGACGATCAGCGCGTTGCTCACCGTGGTGCTCCTTTCAGTCGGCCGGGACGACGGTGACCGGGACGGCCGGGTCGCCCGCGGAGAGCTTGAGACCCTCCCAGGGGATGGAGATCAGGCACTGCCGCAGGTGTTCGCGCGACTCGTCCAGACTCGGCCGCGCGACCGGCTCGCCGTCGACCACGAACGGGTGCTGCAGCAGCCGGTCGTTGGGGCGGTGGTCGGGCACGCCCTGCGGCACGATGACCTCCTCGGTGGCGGTGCCGGTGGGCTTGTGCCGGCGTACGGCCACCTTGCGGCCGCCGATGGTGGCCTTGTGCTCGGAGCGCTTGACCACCGGGCGTCCCTCGACCTCGACGAGCTTGTAGACCAGCCCGGCGGTGGGGGCGCCGGAGCCGGTGACGACGGCGGTGCCCGCGCCGTACATGTCGACCGGCTCGGCGGCGAGCGAGGCGATGGCGTACTCGTCGAGGTCACCGGAAACGATGATCTTGGTTTCGGTGGCGCCCAACGAGTCGAGCAGCTCACGGGACTGCTGGGCGATCACCGCCAGGTCGCCCGAGTCGATCCGCACCGCCCGCAGGTCGGGTCCCGCCACCGCGATCGCGTTGCGGATGCCCTGGCTGATGTCGTACGTGTCGACCAGCAGCGTGGTGTCCTTGCCCAGCGTGGCGACCTGCGAGGCGAAGGCGCTCCGCTCGTCCTCGTGCAACAGCGTGAACGCGTGCGCGGCCGTGCCGGCGGTCGGGATGCCGTAGCGCTGCCCGGCGGCGAGGTTCGAGGTGAACCGGAACCCGGCCAGGTACGCGGCCCGCGCCGCGGCCACCGCCGCCTCCTCGTGGGCGCGCCGGGAACCCATCTCGATGAGGGCCCGCCCGCGGGCCGCGGTGACCATCCGCGCGGCGGCGGCCGCCACGGCGCTGTCGTGGTTGAGCACCGAGAGCACGAGCGTCTCCAGCACCACGCACTCGGCGAAGCCGCCGGAGACGGTGAGGATCGGCGAGTTGGGGAAGAACAACTCGCCCTCGGCGTAGCCCTCGACGTCGCCGGTGAAGCGGTAGTCGCGCAGCCAGGCGGCGGCCTGCTCGTCGACCACCCCGGTACGGCGTAGGAAGTCGACCTCGTCGACGTCGAAGCGGAAGTCGCGGATCAGTTCGATCAGCCGGCCGGTGCCGGCGACCACGCCGTAGCGGCGACCGGCGGGCAGCCGGCGGCTGAACACCTCGAAGACGCAGCGGCGGTCGGCGGTGCCGTCGCGCAGGGCGGCACTGACCATGGTCAGCTCGTAGTGGTCGGTCAGCAGCGCGGGACGAAGGGTGCTCACCTCCCCAGCCTAGGGTTCACCCACTCCCGACGTCGTCGTGGCCCGGGATCGCCCGCAGGGCGGCTCGCAACTCCGCCCGGCCGGCGACGCCGAGCTTGCCGTAGATGCGCTGCAGGTGGTTCTCCACCGTGCGGGCGGAGAGGTAGAGCCGCTCGGCGATGGCCCGGCTGGTGACCCCGTCGGCGGCCAGCCGGGCCACCTGCCACTCGCGTTCGCTCAGCGCCGGGGAACCGGCCTGCAACGCCGGGGTACGGATCAGGTCGCAGCGCCCGAGCAGAGCGGCGAGGCGTTCCCGGGCCGTGGCCGCCGCCGGGGACCGCTGCCGGCGCAGTCGGTCCAGGGCGGTGGCGGTGGCCTCCGCCGCGTAGACCGCCAGGTCCAGCGCGTCGAAGCCGTCGGCGACCGCCAGCAGCTCGTCGGCGCAGCTGCCCGTGGCGGCCCTGGCGTGCCGGGCCAGCAGCGGCGGCAGCACCCCGTCGACCCGTTCGGAGAGCTCGGCGAGCCGCTGCGCGACGGTGCGCCGGCTGCCGTCGGAGCACATCGGGCCGAGCGGCGCGCTCGCCTGGTCCAGCCGCACCAGGTCGTGCAGCACGTGCACCTCGTGGCCGGCGAATCCGTCGGCACGCAGCCGGTCGGCCAGCGCGCTCAGGTGCTTGACGGCCCCGGAGACGTCGCCGCCGGCGGCGAGCACCGCGCCCCGGGCCTGCTCCAGCCACGGGTAGAGCACGCCCATCCCGGGGGCGTGGGTGCGGTCCGCCTCCGCCATCGCCTCGGCCGCCTGCGCGGCGTCGCCCCGCAGCGCCGCCGCCTGGGCCCGCTCGGCCTGGGCCAGGCCCGCGTAGACCCGGCTGGTGGCGAGCACCGCGCAGGCGCCGAGGCTGGTCCGCAGCGCCGTGTCGCTCTGCCCGCGCAGCCGGGCCGCGTACGCCTGGAGGATGGCCAGGTAGCCGGTGCCGAGCCGGAAGTCCCCGGCCCCGGCGAGGTCGGCGAACTCGTCGGCCACGATCGCGTCGATGCCGGCCAGGTCGCCCGCGAGCGCCAGCCGGGTGCCCCGGGCCAGTTCCAGGGCCAGTTGCAGGTACGGCATGTCCGCCCGCCACCGGCCGGCCTCGGCCTGCACCCGGATGATGGCGGCGGCGCTGCGGTGCAGCTGCCCCTGCGCGGCCTGCAGGTGGGCGATGGTGCTGCGGGCCAGCTCCCGGGCGGCGACGCTCGCGGCCGGCCGGTCCAGCACCGTCTGCCCGAGGCGCAACGCGAGGCCGGTGTCCAGCCGGTGCAGCCGCATGATGCCCTCGAAGGCCAGCACCCTGGCCTGGTCGGCGGAGTCGCGCAGGGTGGACCGGCGGGCCGCGATCTCCTCCACCGTGGACTCCCGGCTCAGCCCCCAGTAGCTGACCATGCCCCGCACGGTCAGCCAGCGGCTCAGCCGTCGGTCGCCCTCGATGTCGGCGGAGACCGCGTCGAGCACCTCGATCGCCTCCTCCGGCCGGTCGGCGAACATCAGGATGGTGGCCAGCAGCTCCGCCGCGTCGAAGCCGCCACCGGCGTCGAGCGCCGCGCGGGCCAGCCGGGTCGCCAGCGGCACGTCGTAGCGGGCGAACGCCTGCCCGGCCGCGTCGAGCAGCAGGGTCGGGTCCTGCGCGGTGCCCGAGTCGAGCCGCCAGACCGCCACCCGCAGCAGGTCGTCGCGGCGCCGCTTGCCGATGAGCTCCAGCAGCTCGGCGAGGCGGGCCTGCAACCGCCGCGTCCGGCTGACGGGGCAACGGCGGCGCATCACCTCGCCGTAGAGGGGGTGGGCCAGCCGCACGTTGACCCGGCGGTCGTCCTGTTCGACGGCGATCAGCCCGCGCTCCTCGGCGGTCTCCACGTCCACCGGGTCGGCGGCCTGGTTGAGCAGGTGCAGGCCGAGCGGCTCGCCGAAGGCGACCAGCTCCACCACCCCGCGTACGCCCGGGGTGAGCTGGCCGATCCGGGTGTCGATCAGGTCGGTCAGGTTGGGCGCCAGCTCCAGCCGGCCGGTCCACTTCCAGATCCCGTACGTGCGGGTCAGCTCCCCGCGGTCGGCGGCGAACACCAGCTCGCGCAGCAGCAGCGGGTTGCCCTCGGAGAGCCGTCCGAGCCGATCGGCGGAGGTGGCGTCGACCGGCCCCTTCAGGATCTCGGAGAGCAGCCGCGTGGTCTCGGCCGGCGGCAGCGGCTTCAGCTCGACGTGGTCGACCAGGCCGTCGGTCCACAGGGCCCGGATCGGAGGCGGGAGCTGCTCGCCGTCGCGCAACGTGCCGACGACCGTGGCGTTGTCGGACCTCGCGACGAGGTGCGCCAGCGCCGCCGACGGCGGATCGAGCAGGTGCGCGTCGTCGACCGCGAGCACGATGCGGCGGCCGGCCGCCTGCTGCTGCAGCACGTCGACCGCCCAGCGCAGGATGCCGGCGGGGGAGAGACCCTGCGGTTGCTCGGTCGGGAGCACCTGGACGAGACCGCCGAAGGGGAGCGCCGCGGTGGTGGCGCTGGCCGCGATCGACCAGACGGCGTAGCCGTCGCGCGGCAGGGCCGTCATTCCCTCGCGCAGCAGCCGACTCTTGCCGATGCCGGCGTTGCCGCTGAAGAAGAGGCCCCGTCCCTCCGTGCCGGTCACCGCCGACAGCAGACGGTTGAGCTCATCCGTACGGCCGACGAAACCCCACCGACTCATCGGGGCAGCATATCGATCGGATTCCGTCCGCGTGCACTCGGTCACGCACCGAAGTTGAGTAATCCCGCGGTTACCTCTGAGTATTTGAAGTCTTCGGCCCGGCGGCCCGCTCAGCCGTACTCTTCCGGCATCCGGGTGCCGTCACCGGATGTTTCCACGCGGCCGGTCGCTGCCGGTCGCCTGCCACGGGAGGCCGCTTTCGATGAAGCCCGGCCCTCTCCCCGCCGTCGACAGCCCCGGCGACGACGCCGCGGGGCCGCGCCGCCGGGAGCGGCTGCCCGCCAGGCTGGGGGTGACCGAGCCGCGCCCCGAGGAGCCGCTGGCCGTAATCGCCGTCGGCCCGGCCGGCGCCGCGCGGCGCGAGGTCCTCGCCCGCCTGCTCCGGCTCGACACCGCCATGCTCGCCGTGCCGACCGGCAGCTGGCTCGTCGTGCGCCACTCCCAGGTGCCGACGCGGGCGGCCTACGTGCCCGGCTACCGCCAGCCCCACTCCTACGGCGCCGACCGGCTGGCCGCCGGGCCGGCGCTCGCCCGCCCGCCGCGCCGCGTCGAGCTGAGCCTGCCCGAGCCCCTGCTGCGGCACTTCAGCCTCATCGACACGCCGGACACCGGCGGCCTCGGGGTGGCCGGCGGCCACCTGCTGCTCGACGCGGCGGGCCGGTCCGGAGCGGTGCTCTTCGTGATCGCCTCCGACCAGGCCTTCACCGCCGTCGAGCTCCACCTGCTCGCCGACCTGGCCCGCGCCGGCGTCGAGGTCGTCTTCGCCGTCACGCCGGGCGCGGGCGGCTGGGCCCCGGTGCCGGAGGGCACGGCCGCGACGCAGGACACGGGAGGGTCCGCCGGGTCGGTCTCGGCCCCGGTGGATCCGGTCGCGGTCACCGTCGAGGCCCACCGGGCGGCGCTGCTGGCCGCCGTCCCCGGGCTCGCCGACGCCCGCTGGTTCCCGCTCGACGCGGCGGATGACGGGGCGGACCTGCGCCGCGCCCTGGTCGGCTGGGCCGCCGACGAGGGGCTGCGCCGCGCGAGCGCCGAGCCGCCCGTGCTGCCCGGGTCGCACGGCCGGGTGCCGGTGGTGGCCGACCCGGGCGACTGGTCGGAGCAGCTCGACCGGCAGGCCCGGTCCGTCTCCCGGCGCATCCGCCAGCACCTCGCCCTGGAGTTGGCGAACATCCACCTCCGGGTGGTGCAGGAGATCGTCTTCGGGGTCGGCTGCGCCGGCCTGCCGCAGCTGCTCGACCGCGAGATGGAGGCGCTGTCGCTGCTGGCCACCGCCCAGTGCGACGAGGCGGTGCGCGGGCTGCTGGAGGCAGCCGCCGGTCGGGTCTTCGGCACGCCGCTGCCGGCGGGCGTACGCCGGCGCCTGTTCGCCCCGGTGCGCTGGGGCCTGGCGGACCACCGGGGCGAGCACGAGCTGGACCGCGTGCTGCTGGTCACCAGCACCGGGGGCGTCGCCGGGCTGACCGGCGCCGGAGCGACCGACGCGTTGGCGAGCCACCCGGGCGTGCCGCACGTGGAGGTGCTCCCGCCGGTGGCCGTGGCCCTGTCGGGCGGCTGCTGGCAGCACTGGCGCAGTCCCGGCAACCACGACGCCAACGCCGCCCGGGCCTGGGCGCAGCGCGCGCTGCGCGAGGTCGAGCTGGAGCTGTCCCGGGAGGTGTCCCGGCGGTTCGAGGTGGTCCGCCTCTCGCTGGACGGGGTGCTCTCCGATGCTGTCGACCACGGCATCCTGCTCGCCTGACGGCGACCCGGTCGCCCGCGGCGTCGGCCCCCCGGGCCCGGGCCCGGTCGTCGAGCCGGGCGCGCCGTGGTCGCCGCCCGTCGTCGCCGAGGCGTCTGACCAGGCCGGACGTGACGATCCCCGCGGGGCCGGCGTTCCGGTTCCTCGGTTCGCCGGATCCGGTGGCACGATGGGGGGCATGGCGGCTCCGCAGGTTGCACCTGTCGAGACGCCGGACACCGATGAGGTGCCGGCGTCCGACCGACCGTGGGTGACGATCGTGTGGGACGACCCGGTCAACCTCATGACGTACGTGACCTGGGTCTTTCAGAAACTCTTCGGCTACAGCCGGGAGAAGGCGGAACAGCTCATGCTCGATGTGCACCACAAGGGTCGCGCCGTGGTCTCCAGCGGCGCCCGGGAGCGGATGGAGCACGACGCGTCGCAGCTGCACGCGTACGGGCTGTGGGCGACGGTGGACAGGTCGTGAGCATGTTCCGTCGCCAGGGCGACCGTTACGTCGCCAGCTTCGCCGTCGACGAGGTGCGGGTGCTGCGGAAGGTGGCATCCGAGGTGGTGGGGCTGCTCACCGACGGCTTCGACCACACCGACCCGGTGGTGGGCCGGCTCTTCCCCGAGGTCTACCCGGAGGACGCGGCCGGCACCGCCGAGTTCCGCCGCTACACCGAGGGCGACCTCAAGACCGCCAAGATCGACCAGGCCGGTGCGATCCTCGCCTCGCTGCCCGACTCCGCCGGCGGCGAGGTGCGTCTCGACGCGGAGGCGGCCGAGGCGTGGCTGCGGGCGCTCAACGACGCCCGGCTGGCGATGGGCGTCCGGCTGGAGATCAAGGACGGCACCGACCTCGGCGAGGAGCTCGACGACGCGGTCGCCGAGGATCCGACCTCCAGCCGGGTGTTCCAACTGTCGGTCTACGCGTACCTCGGCTATCTCCAGGAATCCCTGCTCAACGCCTTGATCGACTAGGCGTGACCGCCGCCACCTTAAGGTCGCGGCAGGTACGCGTTAGGCTGGAGCACGTGCTGAGCATCGACCGGTCGATCGTCGACGCGATCGTCGCCCACGCTCGTCGGGACCATCCCGACGAGGCGTGCGGCGTGGTCGCCGGTCCCGCCGGCAGCGACACCCCCACCCGGCACATCCCGATGGACAACGCCGCCCGTTCCATGACGTTCTACGAGTTCGACTCCATGGAGCAGCTGCGGGTGTGGCGCGAGATGGACGACCGGGACGAGGAACCCGTCGTCATCTACCACTCGCACACCGCCACGGAGGCGTACCCGTCCCGGACGGACATCTCCTTCGCCGGTGAGCCCGGCGCGCACTACCTGCTGGTCTCGACCCGCGACCCCGACTCTGAGGAGATCCGCTCCTTCCGGATCGTCGACGGCGTGGTGACCGAGGAGCCGGTGCGGATCGTGGAGGCGGGGGTGGACCCGCACGCCGTGCAGTCCTACATGTTCGGGCAGAGCCCGGCGACGGTCGACTACGAGTGTTCCGGTCGCTGATCCAGCGCCGCCGCACCCGTCCACGTCCCGTCACCTTCCGGCACGCCCGACCATCATCGAGGAGCACGACATCATGGCCATCGAGGTTCGCATCCCCACCATCCTGCGCAGCTACACCGGCGGCGCGAAGGTCGTCGAGGGCGCCGGCGACACGCTCGCCGACCTGCTCGCCGACCTGGACTCCCGACACGCCGGCCTGCGGGCCCGGCTGGTCACCGACGCCGGTGCGCTGCACCGCTTCGTCAACGTCTACGTCAACGACGAGGACGTCCGTTTCCTCGGCGCGTTGGACGCGAAGCTCAACGACGGCGACAGCGTGACCATCCTGCCGGCCGTCGCCGGTGGCGCGTTCGGCTTCGCCGCGGCCGCCGCGATCGCCCAGCAGGGCGCGGCGCGCTCGACCGTCGCCGCCCGCTGAGGCGGCGTCGCCATGGCGCGCTACGACAGCCTGCTCGACGCCTGCGGGGGAACGCCCCTGGTCGGGCTGCCCCGGCTCTCCCCGACGGTGCCCGACGGGGCGCCGCCGGTGCGGCTCTGGGCGAAGCTGGAGGACCGGAACCCGACCGGCAGCATCAAGGATCGGGCGGCCCTGTTCATGGTCCGGGCGGCCGAGGAGTCGGGCCGGCTGCGGCCGGGCGACACCATCCTCGAACCGACCAGCGGCAACACCGGCATCTCCCTGGCCATGGTCGCCAAGCTGCGCGGCTACCGGCTGGTCTGCGTGATGCCGGAGAACGTCTCGACCGAGCGGGTGCAGCTGCTCCGGATGTATGGCGCGGAGATCATCTTCTCGCCGGCGGCGGGCGGCTCCAACCAGGCGGTGGCCACCGCCAAGCAGATCTCGGCCGAGCACCCCGACTGGGTCATGCTCTACCAGTACGGCAACGACGCCAACGCCCGGGCGCACTACGAGACCACCGGTCCGGAGCTGCTGCACGACCTGCCGACGATCACGCACTTCGTGGCGGGCCTCGGCACCACCGGGACCCTGATGGGCACCGGGCGCTACCTGCGCGAGAAGGTCGACGGCATCCAGGTCGTCGCGGCCGAGCCGCGCTACGGCGAGCTGGTCTACGGGCTGCGCAACATCGACGAGGGCTACGTCCCGGAGCTCTACGACGCGTCGGTGCTGTCCCGGCGCTTCTCCGTCGGCACCCGCGACGCGGTGCTGCGGACCCGGCAGCTCGTCGAGGTGGAGGGCATCTTCGCCGGGTTCTCCACGGGTGCGATCCTGCACGCCGCCCTGGCGGTCGCGCACGAGGCCGTCCGCGCCGGGAAGCGGGCCGACGTGGCCTTCGTGGTCGCCGACGGTGGCTGGAAGTACCTCTCCACCGGGGCGTACGGCGGCACCCTCGCCGACGCCGAGGACGCCCTGGAGGGCCAGCTCTGGGCCTGACGTCGCGTGGCCGGGCCGCCGATCCGCGTCGGCGACCCGGCCCCCGTCCCGTCGGGCGGCACCCGCGGCGACGCCACGGGTCCGAGGCGCACCCGGTCCACTCACCGGGCGGCACCGTCTCGTCACGCGGCGCGGACGGGCGGCGCGGCGGGGTGTCACGTTGATGACAACTTCCGGTGGATGCCCCTTGTCGCCATGCGGTCGCGCGTAGGCTGCCCTGCGTGGCGTACGCGTCGGTAGAGATCATCCACAGCGGGACCGTCGGCGTGGAAGCTACTGAGCGTGACAGTGAGATGACTCGATGCGACTGACCGTCCTGGGCTGCGCGGGCAGCTTTCCCGGTCCCGAGTCACCGTGCTCGGCCTACCTCGTCGAGGCGGACGGCTTCCGGCTGCTGCTCGACTTCGGCTCCGGGTCGCTGTCCAACCTCCAACGCTACGCCGGGCTGCACGCGCCGGACGCCATCGTCCTCACCCACCTGCACTGCGACCACATCCTCGACGCCGCCTCGTACGTGGTGGTCCGCCGCTACGCCCCGGACGGCCCCTACCCGACGCTGCCGGTCTACGCCCCGTCCGGCGCGCCGGACCGGCTGGCCGCCGTCTACGGGCAGGAGGACAGCACGGTCGAGGACGTCTACCGGTTCTACGCCCTCGAACCCGGCACCTTCCCGATCGGCCCGTTCTCCGTCACCGTCGACCGGGTGAACCACCCCGTCGAGACGTACGGCGTCCGGCTCGAACACGAGGGCCGGGTGTTCTGCTACTCCTCGGACACCGCGCCCTGCGACGCGCTGCTGCGGCTGGCCCAGGACGCCGACACGTTCCTCTGCGAGGCCAGCTATCTCGACGGCGTGGAGAACCCGCCGGACCTGCACCTGACCGGCCGGGAGGCCGGCGAGGCGGCGACCAAGGCGGGGGCGGGCCGGCTGCTGCTCACCCACCTGGTGGCCGCGTGGGGCAGCGAGGCGCACACCGTGGAGTCGGCGCGCGCCGCCTTCGACGGGGCGCTCGAGGTGGTCCGTCCCGGCGCCAGCTACGAGATCTGACCCGCCGGTGCCCCGGGTGGGACACCCAGGGGCGAACCGATCGGGGCACCGCATAGGGTGCAGGGATGGCACGACCTGACGGGCGGCGACCCGACGAACTCCGACCTGTGACGTTGACCCGGGGCTGGAGCACCCATCCGGAGGGCTCGGTGCTCGTGGAGTTCGGCGGCACCCGGGTGCTCTGCACGGCCAGCGTGACCGAGGGCGTGCCCCGCTGGCGCAAGGGCTCCGGGCTCGGCTGGGTCACCGCCGAGTACGCGATGCTGCCGCGGGCCACCAACACCCGCTCCGACCGGGAGAGCGTGAAGGGCCGCGTCGGCGGGCGTACGCACGAGATCTCCCGGCTGATCGGCCGGAGCCTGCGGGCGTCCATCGACCTGAAGGCCCTCGGCGAGAACTCGATCGTGCTCGACTGCGACGTGCTCCAGGCCGACGGCGGCACCCGTACCGCCGCGATCACCGGCGCGTACGTGGCGCTGCACGACGCGGTGACCTGGCTGGCCGGGCGCAAGTCGCTGGTCGGCAAGCCGGAGAAGGTGATGCACCGCTCGGTGGCCGCGATCAGCGTCGGGATCATCGGCGGCGAGCCGCGGCTGGACCTCGACTACACCGAGGACGTGGTCGCCGAGGTCGACATGAACGTGGTGTGCACCGGGGCCGGCGAGTTCGTCGAGGTGCAGGGCACCGGAGAGGCGGGCGTGTTCGCCCGCGAGCAGCTCGACGCCCTGCTCGACCTGGCCGTCGCCGGCTGCGTGGAACTGGCCGAAGCCCAGCGCAAGGCGCTCTTGCTCCCGTGAGCGCGAGGAGTGAGCTTGCGAGCCCCGCAGTCGCGAACAAAGGTGGATTCTGATGACCAAGGTGCTGCTCGCCACCCGTAACCGCAAGAAGCTCGTCGAGCTGCAGCGGATCCTCGACGGCGCGCTCGGCGCGCACCGCGTCGCCCTGATCGGGCTGGACGACGTCGAGGAATACCCGGAGCTGCCCGAGAGCGGCCTGACCTTCGGCGAGAACGCGCTGATCAAGGCGCGGGAGGGCTGCCGGCGCACCGGCCTGCCGACGATCGCCGACGACTCCGGGCTCGCCGTCGAGGCGCTCAACGGCATGCCGGGGGTGTTCAGCGCCCGCTGGGCCGGCCGGCACGGCAACGACCAGACCAACCTGCAGCTGGTGCTGGACCAGATCGCGGACCTCCCCGACGAGCACCGGAGCGCGTCGTTCGTCTGCACGGTCGCCCTGGTGCTGCCCGGCGGCAAGGAGCACCTGGTCGACGGCCGGCAGGCCGGCCGGCTGCTCCGGGCGCCGCGCGGCGACGGCGGCTTCGGCTACGACCCGATCTTCCTCGGCGACGGGCAGGACCGCACCAACGCCGAGCTGACCCCGCAGGAGAAGGACGCGGTCAGCCACCGGGGCAAGGCGCTGCGGGAGCTGGCCAAGCTCGTCGCCAAGGTGCTGCCGCCCGCGAGCTGACGGCCCCGCCCCGGTGGGAGGGGTGCTGACGGGCTTCGCCGTCATCGCCACCGTCATCGCCGTCGGCTACGCGCTCGGCCGCGGCGGGGTGCTGGGGCCGGAGGCCGCCACGGTCCTCTCCCGCGTCGCGTTCTTCGTGGCGACGCCGGCGCTGCTGTTCGAGACGGTGTCGCGGGCCGACGTGCCCGCGGTCGTCTCGTCCTCCCTCGTCGTCACGGTGGTCAGCACCACCGCCGTGGCGTCGGTGTTCGTGGCCGTCGCGAGCCTCTGCTGGCGCCGCTCCGTCGCGGAGGCGACGATCGGCGCCCTGGCCTCGTCGTACGTCAACGCGGCGAACATCGGCATCCCGGTCGCGGTCTACGTCCTGGGGGACGCCTCGTTCGTCGCGCCCGTCCTGATGTTCCAGCTGGTCGTCATGACGCCGGTCGCGTTCGCCTTCCTGGAGGCGGCCACGGCGCAGAGGAGACCGTCGCTCGGCACGGTGGTGCTCCAGCCGCTCACCAACCCGGTCACCATCGCGTGCGCGTCGGGCGTCGCGGCCAGCCTGACGGGGTGGCTGCCGCCGGAGCCGGTCCTGCGGCCGATCGAACTGGTCGCGGCGATGGCGGTCCCCGCCACGCTGATCGCGTACGGCGTCTCCCTGCACGGTGCGCCGCGGCCCGGCTCCGGCGACACTGGCCCCGACGTACGCCTCGCGGTCGTCCTCAAGACCGTGGCCCAGCCCGCCGTCGCCTACCTCGTCGCGCGCTTCGCGATGGGGCTGCCGGCCGGTCTCGTGCTGGCCTGCACGGTCACCGCCGCCCTGCCGACGGCGCAGAACGTCTTCGTCTACGCCATCCGCTACGGCCGGGGCACGGTCCTGGCGCGCGACTCGATCCTGCTGTCGACGGTGACCGCCGTGCCCGTGCTGATCGGGGTGGCGCTGCTGGCGGGCTGACACCCGGCGGACGCCCGGGCCACCGTGGCGCGACGGTGACCCGGGTGGCCGTCAGTCCAGGGCGCCGATCTCGCGTTCGATGGCGGCGCGCAGGTCGGGCCCGGCCAGCACGGCCCGGGCGGCCTCCATCAGCGGGGCCAGGAAGACGTCCGGCCCGGGTTCCCCGGCGACCCCGCCGAGCGCCGCGACGGCGGCCCGCCCGGCCGGCGACGGGTCGAGCGGGGCGCGCAGCTGGAGCCCGCGTACCCCGGCGAGCAGCTCGACGGCGAGGATGCTGGTCAGGTTGTCCAGCACGGCGCGCAGCTTCTTGGCCGCCGCCCAGCCCATCGAGACGTGGTCCTCCTGCATCCCGCTGGTGGGCAGCGAGTCCACCGACGCGGGCGCGGCGAGCCGGCGGTTCTCCGCGACGATCCCGGCCGCCGTGTACTGGGCGATCATCAGCCCGGAGTTGACGCCGGCGTCGGGGGAGAGGAAGGCCGGCAGGTCCCGGGACCGGGTGACGTCGAGCAGCCGGTCCACCCGGCGTTCGGCGATCGCGCCCACCTCGGCGGCGGCGATGGCCAGGAAGTCCGCGGCGAAGCCGAGCGGCGCGCCGTGGAAGTTCCCGGTCGACTCGACGCGGCCGTCGGGGAGCACCACCGGGTTGTCCACCACCGAGACCAGCTCCCGGCCGGCCACGGTGCGGACGAAGTCCAGCGTGTCCCGGGCCGCCCCGGCGACCTGCGGCGCGCACCGCATCGAGTACGCGTCCTGCACCGCGTGCGCGAGGTCGTCGCGGTGCGAGTCCATCACCCGGGAGTCCTGCAGCAGCCGGTGGATGTTCGCCGCCGAGGCCGACTGCCCCGGGTGCGGCCGGATGGCGTGCAGCTCCGGCAGGAACGGCCGCTCCGAGCCGAGCATCGCCTCGATGGCGAGGGCGGCGGTGACGTCGGCCATCGTGAACAGGTGCGCGGCGTCGTGGATCGCCAGCAGCAGCATGCCGAGCATGCCGTCGGTGCCGTTGATCAGCGCCAGCCCCTCCTTCGCGGCCAGCTCGACCGGCGTCAGGCCGGCCCGGCGCAGCGCGTCGGCGGCGGGCAGCCGCTCCCCGGCCGGGCCGAGCACCCAGCCCTCGCCGAGCAGCACCAGCGCGCAGTGCGCCAGCGGCGCCAGGTCGCCGGAGGCGCCCAGCGAGCCGTGCTCCGGCACCCACGGCGTCACGTCGTGGTTGAGCAGGTCGACCAGCGCCTCGGCGAGCAGGGGTCGGACCCCGGAGCGGCCGAGCGCCAGCGAGCGGACCCGCAGCAGCATCATGGCCCGGACCACCTCGCGCGGCATCGGCGCGCCCACGCCGGCGGCGTGCGAGCGGATCAGCGCGTGCTGGAGCTCGGCCCGCCGCTCGGGCGCGACGAAGGTGTTCGCCAGCGCGCCGAAGCCGGTGGAGACGCCGTAGACCGGGCGGCCGGCGGCCTCGATGCCGTCGACGATGGACCGGCTGGTGGTCATGACGTCCACGGCGGCCGGGTCGAGGACGACCTTGGCGGTGCCGCGCGCCACGGCGAGCACGTCGGCGGGGGAGATCCCGGTGGGCAGGATGGTGACGGTCATTGGGGCACTCCGTTGCGCAGGACCTGGCGGATCAGTGGCACACCCGGCCGGTAGGCCAGGTGCAGGTGGGACGGGGCGTCGAGGATCATCAGGTCGGCCCGGGCCCCGGGCCGCAGCACCCCGACGTCGTCGCGGCGCAGCGCCCGCGCGCCGCCGGCGGTCGCCGCCCAGACCGCCTCCGCCGGGGTCATCCGCATCTCGCGTACGGCGAGCGCGACGCAGAACGGCATCGACGACGTGTACGACGAACCGGGGTTGCAGTCGGTCGCCAGCGCCACGGTGACGCCGGCGTCGAGCAGCCGGCGGGCGTCCGGGTACGGCGAGCGGGTGGAGAACTCGGCGCCGGGCAGCAGGGTCGCCACGGTGGTGGTGTGCCCGCCGTCGACCCGGGTCGAGGCCAGCGCGTCGACGTCGGCGTCGGTCAGGTGGGTGCAGTGGTCGACGCTCGCCGCGCCCAGCTCGACGCCGAGCTGGACGCCCGGCCCGGGGCCGAGCTGGTTGCCGTGCACCCGCACGCCGAGCCCGGCGGCCTGCCCGCAGGCGAGGATGGCGCGGGCGTGGTCGACGTCGAACGCGCCCCGCTCGCAGAAGACGTCGATCCAGCGCGCGTGCGGCGCGGCGGCGGCCAGCATCGGCCCGCAGACCAGCCCCACGTAGTCGTCGGGGCGGTCGGCGTACTCGGCGGGGACCACGTGGGCGCCGAGGAAGGTGGTCTCCTCGCTGACCTCGGCGGCGATCGCCAGCGAGCGGGCCTCGTCGGCGACGGTGAGCCCGTACCCGCTCTTGATCTCCATGGTGGTGGTGCCCTGCCGCAACGCCTCGCCGTGCAGCCGGCGCACCGTGGCCCGCAGCTCGTCGTCGGTGGCGGCCCGGGTCGCGCCGACGGTGGTCCGGATGCCGCCGCCGGTGTACGGCTGCCCGGCCATCCGGGCGGCGAACTCGGCGGCCCGGTCCCCGGCGAAGACCAGGTGGGCGTGGCTGTCCACGAAGCCGGGGAGCACGGCGGCGCCCCCGGCGTCCAGCCGCCGGTCGGCGGCCGGCGCGTCCCGGGACGGCCCGATCCAGGCCACCCGCCCCTCCTCGACCAGGAGGGCGGCGTCGCGCCGGATGCCCAACGGCCCGGCCTCGCCCTCGACGTCGTTGGTCACCAGCTCGCCGATGTCGTCGACCAGCAGACTGCTCACGAGGTCACCTCCGCTATGGCCGACGCCAGCTCGGCCGGCACGTCGACGGTCAGGTGCCGGCCGTCGCGCACCACCGTGCGGCCGTCCACCACGACCTGCGAGACGTCCGCGGCACCCGCCGCGAACCACACCCCCACCGGCGGTACGCCCGCCGTGCGCGGGCTGTCCAGCCGTACGGTCACCAGGTCGGCGCGCGCCCCCACGGCGATCCGTCCGGCGTCGCGCCAGCCCAGCGCGGCGTGACCGCCGACGGTGGCCGCGTCGCGCAGCTCGGCGGGGCTGAAGTGGCCGCGCCGACGGGTGCGCAGCCGCTCGTCCAGTTCCACGGCGCGGGCCTCCTCGAAGAGGTCGACCACGGCGTGGCTGTCGCTGCCCAGGCTGAGCGGCAGGCCGACGTCGGCCATCCGCCGGGCCGGGCCGATCCCGTCGGCCAGGTCCCGCTCGGTGGTCGGGCAGAGGCAGACGCCCGTGCCGGCGTCGGCGAGCAGGGTGAGGTCGGCGCCGGTCAGGTGGGTGGCGTGTACGGCCGTGGTGTTCGGGCCGAGCGCCCCCCGGTCGGCGAGCAGCCGGGCCGGGGTGCAGCCGTGCGCGGCCCGGCAGGCGTCGTTCTCGGCCGGCTGCTCGGAGAGGTGCACGTGCAGGGGCGCGGCGCGCCGGTCCGCCCATCCGGCCACGGTGGCGAGCTGTCCGGCCGGCACCGCCCGCACCGAGTGGATCGCCGCGCCCACCCGGGCGTGCTCGTCGGCGGGCCGGAACGCGTCGACCCGTTCCGCCCAGCGCAGCGCGTCGCCGTCGCCGAAGCGCCGCTGCGGTCCGGCGAGCGGCTCACCGTCGACGGTGGCGGTGAGGTAGCAGGTGTCCAGCAGGGTGATCCGGATCCCGGCGTGCGCGGCGGCCTCGACCAGTGCCTCGCCCATCGCGTTCGCCTCGGCGTACGGGGTGCCGTCCGGGTTGTGGTGCACGTAGTGGAACTCGCCCACGCAGGTGACGCCGGCCAGCGCCATCTCGGCGTAGACGGCCCGGGCCAGGGCCAGGTACGAGTCCGGGTCGAGCCGCTGCGCCACCGCGTACATCCGGTCGCGCCAGGTCCAGAAGTCGCCGCGCCCGCCGTGGGTGCGCCCGCGCAACGCCCGGTGGAACGCGTGCGAGTGGGCGTTGGCGAGCCCGGGCAGGGTCAGCCCGGGCAGCCGCTCGGCATCGGCCATGACCTCGACCCCGGCGGACGGCGTGCTCCCGGCCGTCAGCGGGGTCACACCGGTGATCCGACCGTCGGTGGTCTCGATCAGCACGTCGGCGGTCGGCTCGGTGTGGTCGGGCAGCCAGGCGTACTCGGCGAGCCAGCGGGTCCCGGTCATCTGGTTCGCCTCCTGTCGAGCTGAATCGTCTGCGACATCAGTCGATCATCACGGGGGCGAGTCGTCTGCGACATCAGCTCGACAGGCCACCAACGGCGGCCCCGCACCCCGGTCAGCGGCATGTCAGCTCCTCCAGCACCCGGGCCAGGGCGGTCACCCCGGCCGCACAGTCGGCGTCGGCGGCCGACTCGGCGGGGGAGTGCGAGACGCCCGTCGGGTTGCGCACGAAGAGCATCGCCGTGGGCAGGTGCGCGGCGAGCACCCCGGCGTCGTGCCCGGCCCCGGTGGGCAGCACCGGCGCGTCGAGCAGGGCCGCGAGCCGGCCCGCCAATCCGCCGTCGAAGGCGACGAGCGGGGTGGCCGACTCCTCCGTCAGCGCCACCTCGGTACCGTCGCGGCGGGCCCGCTCTGCGGCCTTCGCGCGCACCGCGTCGACCAGCCCCGTCAGCGTCTCCGGCTCGGCGGCCCGGGCGTCCAGCCAGCCGGTCACCTTCGACGGGATCGCGTTGGTGGCGTTCGGCTCCACCGCCACCCGCGCGACGGTGGCGTGGGCGCCGCGCAGCCGCGCCTCCTTGTTGGCCGCCAGCACCGTGAAGGCGTACGTCAGCATGGGGTCGCGGCGGTCGGCCATCCGGGTCGTACCGGCGTGGTTGCCCTCGCCGGTGAACTCGAAGCGCCAGCGGCCGTGCGGCCAGATCGCGCTGGCCACCCCGACCGCCGCGTCCGCGTCGACCATCGCGCGGCCCTGCTCGACGTGCAGCTCGACGAAGGCCGCGAAGCGGCCGAGCAGCTCGGGCCGGGCGCCCGCCGGACGTGCGCCCAGCGCCTCGGCGAAGCTCACCCCGGCGGCGTCGCGCAACCCGGCCGCGCGCTCCACCGCGATCTCCCCGGCGAGCAGCCGGGACCCCAGGCACGGTACGCCGAACCGCGCGCCCTCCTCCTCGACGAACGCGCCGACCACGACGGGGCGGTCCGGTGCGACGCCCGCCGCACGCAGCTCGTCGACGGCGAGGAACGCGCTGACGATGCCGAGCGGCCCGTCGTACGCCCCGCCGTGCGGCACCGAGTCGAAGTGGCTGCCGGTCAGCACCGCGTCGCCGGCCTGAAGGTCGCCCCAGCGGGCGAACAGGTTGCCGTTGCCGTCGTCGGTGACCGGCATGCCCCGGCGGTCGGCCTGCTCGCGGAACCACTCCCGCAGCCGCAGCTCCGGCTCGGTCAGCGCGTACCGCAGGTAGCCGCCGCTGCCCTCGTCCCGCCCGAGGGGCGCGATCTCGTCCCACAGCGCCCGGAAGCGGTCGGCGAGGCCCGTCACGGGTTACCCCCCTCCGCCATCGGCACCCGCACGCCGGTGGCATCCGCGACCTCGCGGGCGGCGTCGTAGCCGGCGTCGACGTGCCGGATGACGCCCATCGCCGGGTCGTTGGTGAGCACCCGCTCGATCTTCTGCCCGGCCAGCGCGGTGCCGTCGGCCACGCAGACCTGCCCGGCGTGGATGGAGCGGCCGATGCCGACCCCGCCGCCGTGGTGGATCGACACCCAGGACGCCCCGCTGGCGGTGTTGACCAGCGCGTTGAGCAGCGGCCAGTCGGCCACGGCGTCGGAGCCGTCGGCCATCGCCTCGGTCTCCCGGTACGGGCTGGCCACGCTGCCGCAGTCCAGGTGGTCCCGGCCGATCACCACGGGCGCGGAGAGCTCGCCGGAGGCGACCATCTCGTTGAACCGCACGCCCGCCTTGTCGCGCTCGCCGTAGCCGAGCCAGCAGATCCGTGCCGGCAGGCCCTGGAAGGCGACGCGCTCGCCGGCCATCCGGATCCACCGCGCGAGGGACTCGTTCTCGGGGAACAGCTCCAGGATCGCCCGGTCGGTGGCCGCGATGTCGGCCGGGTCGCCGGAGAGCGCCGCCCACCGGAAGGGGCCCTTGCCCTCGCAGAACAACGGCCGGATGTACGCGGGCACGAAGCCGGGGAAGTCGAAGGCCCGCTCGAGGCCGCCGAGCTTCGCCTCGCCCCGGATCGAGTTGCCGTAGTCGAAGACCTCCGCGCCGGCGTCGAGGAAACCGACCATCGCCTCGACGTGCTTCGCCATCGACGCCCGCGCCCGGTCGGTGAACTCGGCCGGCTTCGCCTTCGCGTAGTCCCGGGCGTCGGCCGGCTCCACCCCCTCCGGCAGGTACGACAGCGGGTCGTGCGCGCTGGTCTGGTCGGTGACGACGTCGATGTCGACGCCCCGGCGCAGCAGCTCCGGGAAGACCGTGGCCGCGTTGCCGACCACGCCGACGCTCAGCGCCCGCCGGTCCCGCTTCGCGGCCAGCGCCCGCTCGACGGCGTCGTCCAGGGAGTCGGCGACCTCGTCGAGGTAGCGGTCGTGCACCCGCCGGTCCAGCCGGCTGCGGTCCACGTCGACGATCAGGCAGACGCCGCCGTTCATGGTGACCGCGAGGGGCTGCGCCCCGCCCATCCCGCCGCAGCCGGCGGTCAGCGTCAGCGTGCCCGCCAGGGTGCCGCCGAACCGCTTGGCGGCGACGGCGGCGAACGTCTCGTAGGTGCCCTGGAGGATGCCCTGCGTGCCGATGTAGATCCACGAGCCGGCGGTCATCTGCCCGTACATGGTGAGGCCGAGCTGTTCGAGGCGGCGGAACTCCGGCCAGGTGGCCCAGTCGCCGACGAGGTTCGAGTTGGCCAGCAGCACGCGGGGCGCCCACTCGTGGGTACGCATGACACCCACCGGCCGGCCCGACTGCACCAGCATGGTCTCGTCGTCGCGCAGGTCGGTCAGGGTGCGCACCAGCGCGTGGTACGACGGCCAGTCCCGGGCGGCCTTGCCGGTGCCGCCGTAGACCACCAGGTCCTCGGGGCGCTCGGCCACCTGCGGGTCGAGGTTGTTCATCAGCATCCGCAGCGCGGCCTCCTGGGGCCACCCACGGGCGGTGCGTTCGGTGCCGCGTGCGGCGCGGACGGGCTTGGTCATCTCGGTTCTCCTCCGGGTCATCCGAGGAACAACTGGCGGCGGGCGGCGGAGGCCTCGAAGGCCTCCAGCCGGCGCTGGGTGTCGGTCGGGGCGGCGTCGCAGATGGCCTGGAGCAGCACCATGGCCAGCGTCATCGGCGCGGTGTGCAGGTCGAAGACGAGCTGTGCGCCGACCGCGGCGGGCAGCACCACGTCGGCGTGCTCGGCGGCCGGGCTGACCGGCGAGTCGGTGATGGCCACCACGGTGAGGCCGGCGGCCCGGGCCTCACGCAGCGCGTCCAGGGTCTCCCGTGGGTAGCGGGGCAGGACGAAGGCGAGCAGGGCGACCGCCCCGGCCTCGGCGGCCTGCTCGAGGCGGTCGGTGAGCAGGCTGCCGCCGTCGTCGAGCACCCGCACGTCCGGGTGCACCTTGGCGGCGAAGTACGCGAAGTAGGCGGCCAGCGGGGCGGCGGCGCGCAGCCCGAGCACCGGCAGGGGACGGCTGGCGGCCAGCAGCCTGCCCGTCTCGGCGATCCGGTCCCGGTCGGCGAGCTGCCCGGCGAGGCGGTCGAGGTTGCCGATCTCGGCGCGTACCGCCTGCTGGAGCTCGTTGCCGGCGTCGGCGGCGTCGCCCGGGACGCCGGCGGTCAGCTCGCGGAGCCGGCGGCGCAGCGCGGGGTAGCCGTCGTGGCCGAGCGCGACCGCGAACCGGGTGACCGACGGCTGGCTGACCCCCGCCAGCTCGGCGACCTCGGCCGCCGACAGGTACGCGGCGGCCGGCGCGTGCTGCACCAGGCAGTGCGCGATCCGGCGCTGGGTGGGGGTGAGCCGGACCCCCTGGAACAGGTCGAGCACCCGCTCGGTGGGCACCCCGACAGCTCCCTCATTCATGCCGTGACTGTATGCATGAAAACTTTCACAAAGCAACACTTCCGTCCGGCGCTCGCCCTGTGTGGCACACGAAGGAAGACGGGAAGCGGCGGACCTGTAACGCCTCCCCGCATGTGTCGGGCCGACGACGGGTGGACGGAAGTGCTGGCGCCGCCTCTGTAGGATCCGCACGGCGGTTGAGCAGAGGAGTTGGCATGCAGCCGGGAGGTCCCTACAGGTTCACCCACGTGCTGGGCGGGTCTCCGGTGGGTAAGGCGTGGGCGGCGATCGACGAGCAGGGTCGCCTCGTCACCGTGGCCGTCCTGGACGCCGCCGTCGCCGCCGCACCCGGTTGGCGCGAGGCGTTCGCCGGGATGACGAACTCGCTGGCGCAGGCGGCGGACCCCCTGCCCTACGCCTACGCCGACTTCTCGGCCGCCGCGCCCTGGGTGGCGTACTCGGCGGAGGTCGGGCCGGGGGCGGAGAAGCTGATCCGTGCACTCGGCGTGGAGTACACCCCGGACCCGACGGCCGCACGGCCGGTCTCCGGGGTGCCCCGACCGGTCAGCGGGGTGGCCCACCCCGTCTCCGGCGTTCCGCACCCGGTCTCCGGTCTCCCGCAGTCGATCTCCGGGCCGCCGCATCTGCCGTGGGCGATGCACGCGGGTCCGCACCCCACCCAGCCGGTGTCGTCGGTCCCGCACCCGGCCTCGGGCCCGCCGGCGCCAGGCTGGGACGCGCCGACCACCGCGATGCCGGCGCAGCCGGTCGCCGAGACGCCCCAGTCGCCGGCCGCCACCCATGCTCCCGCGCCGGCCGCCACCCATGCTCCCGCGCCGGCCGGCATCCCGCCGTACGACCCGCTCGCCGCGACTGCTCGCCGCATCGCGCCCTCCGGGACGCGCCGGCGGCGTACCGGCCTCCGGGTCGGGATCGCCGCACTGGTGTTGGTCCTCGTCGGCGGTGCGGGCGCCTTCGCCTGGACCGGGCTCAGGGATACGACCGAGCCGACGGCGAACCCCTCACCCACCGCCGTGGTCCAGTCCGCCGCCCCGAGCTGGTCACCTTCCGCGCGTCCGCAGCAGCCGGGCATCGAGCCGCCACGGCCGGGGGACTGGCCCCGGTGGCAGGTCTTCCGCAGGGGCGATGCCGTACGGACGCTGAGCCCGGATGGTCTGGGCTTCGAGTTCGTGGCACCGGCCGACTGGACGTGTACTCCGGGCGGCAGCACCGAGGGGCAGGTCAAGTACAACTGCGGTGCCTCGATCGGGGACAACTCGGAGATCGGCGGCGAACTGATCGTCCGTGACTGTGTTGAATGCGGCGAGGAGCAGCGCGTCGCCCTGCGCAAGGCGGAGGAGGCGTGGGGGCTGCAGTGGCGCAGCGGCGGGCCGTACGTCGTCCTGGCCGAGACCGTGAAGCTGAACGGCGCCAACAAATACGGCATCGTCGTGGTCGCCTTCTGGCGCTCGCAGCCGGACGGTGCGATCGACCGTCAGCTCGTGCTGCGAATGACCGCCCCGGAGGACTGGGTGGACGTCATCCGGCGGGTGGTCAACTCCATTCGTGACAACGCGGGCTTCTGAGCGACATCCGGACCGGCTGGCGAGAGAGCCCGTAGCGATCCGACCAACGGGCGTGCTGAGCGGCAGCGGTCACCGAAGTGGGTCCGACACCCACATCTATGATGAGCGCCCGAAGTCCCGCTTCGGCCGGAGCGATCCGTCATCGGCTCCGGATCCCGCCCTCCGGGCGTGAGCGAAACCCCCGCCCGGCGGCACGACCAGCGCGGCCGTGACAGCGACTGGCCGACCAAGGCTGATACGGAGATGTCATGTTCACCGGTACGGCCGATGGTCATCCCCAGGGTGGTCCACGCCATGCCCCGGCGACATGGCGCAGCGGCGGTCAGGAGCCAGTTCGGACACCCGCCGGCCCGGGCGGCGAGAGCCGCGGGGTCCGCGGGCCGGGCCGCCACCGTGCCCCGGGCGTGGTCGTCCAGCTGACCCGGGCCGGCCGGTCGATCGCCGCAGGCCTGCGGTCTGATCCGGATCAGCGCATCGTCGCCGCGTTGGCGCTCCTGGTGGCGACACTCGGGCTGGTGCCGATCGCCCTTGCTCCCGCCGATGTCGTCATCTACGCCGGTGTGTCGACCGGAACGCCGACGCTCTACTCGTACACCATCGCGATCGCCGTGGCGTTGGTGCTGGTCACGATGCGCACGCGTCGTCGATTCGTCCGCGTACTCCTCCTGTGGGTGCCGTTTCTCGGGTGGCTGGCCCTGTTCGCGGCGCTCCACTGGGACGCGTCCCTGCGTACCGTGAGCGGCCTGCTGCACTTCTGCCTGGCGGCGGTCGTGTTCGCCGTCGGGGCCACGGCCGAGCGCGCGGACCGGCGGCACTCGATCCTGCTCTGGGCCTTCGCGGCCGTGGCGTGGCTGCAACTCTTCGCGATCACCGCCGCGGTCCTCGGTTTTCCGCTGCGACGCGTCTCCGGCCAGCAGGCGCTCGACGTGCTCGGGCGTGCCACCGGCCTGACGAGCCATCCGGGCGAGCTGGCGAAGCTGTTGTTCTTCTGCGGCCTGTGCGCGCTGACCCTGCCGCAGCGGACGGTGCGGGAACGATGGGTGGCCTGGACGACGCTCGGTGTCGTCCTCATCGGCGTGTCCCTCACCCGGAGCCGCACGGTTCTCGCCGCCGTGGTCTCCATGATCCTCATCTTCATGTTGCTCGAGCTGATGACCGGGCGGTGGCAGAAGAAGTACTTCGTGGTCCTCGGCCTCACCGGGGTGCTCGGTGTGGCGTCGCTACCGTGGCTGATCGAGCGATTCATGGCGGACCCCGGTGGGGGCTCCCGTCAACACCTCCTCATGGTCGCGGTGGACGCGATCCGCGCGCATCCGTGGGCCGGGGTGGGACCCAACAGCTACGTCGCCGTCGTCGGCGCCTCGGATCCGCTCACCGCGAGCGGCGTGCCCGTACACAACGTGTTCCTGCTGAGCGCCGCCGAGGTGGGCATCGTCGGCGCGCTGCTCCTCTGGCTGCCGTTCGTGTGGGCCGCGACGGCGGCCGTCCGCGCCGTCTTCCGCACGCGGACCTCGGAACTGGCACCCAGGGTCCTGGTCAGCGCTCTGCCCGCTCTCGTCCTCATCGGCATGACGGGCTGGGGACTGATGCAGGGTCCCTATCTCCTGATGCTGGCGCTCGTGGCGGGCTACTTCCATGCCCGGACGCGGTCTTCGGCGGTTGCGACCGGCGATGGTCGCGACTGAGGCCAGGGCGCCGGCGGGGCGGCGCACGTCGCTGACGGTCGTGTCGGGCCTGCTGGGACTCTCCACCCTGGCCACGCGGTTGACCACCCTCGTGGTCATGGCGTTGCTGACCAGGGGCGCCGGCGTCGAGGCCGTCGGCTTCTACGGGATGGCCACGCTTTCCGCGTCCTTCACCGCCGCCGCGCTCTCCCTCGGTCTGCCGACCTACCTGACCAGGGAGGCCGCCGCGGGGTCGGTCTCGCCGCCCGTGGTCGCCCGGATCCACGGCGGCCGTCTCGTCGTGTTGATGTCGGCCGCCGCCGTCGCGTACGTGCTGATCGGCGTGCTTCTTCCGCCCGGAGCGCAGCTCGCCTTCTTCCTGGTCTTCGTCGCCAGCCTCTTCGAGCAGTGGAACGAGACGGCGTGGGTCCTCATCCGAGGCACGCGTACGGCCTGGGCCGAACCGCTCACGAACACCTCCACCGGCCTCCTGCTCGTCGGCGCGTGCGCGGTCGACGTGTGGCTGATGGACGGGCTCACCCTCGGTGACGCTGCCGTCTACTTCCTCCTGACGTCCGTCCTCCGGTCGACGGCCGCGGTTGCCGTCGTGCGGATCCTGCCGTCGCTGCGCGCCTCCCGGGGCGTCCGCTCGGCCCAGCACATCAGGCTGGCGCTGCCGTACTTCGCCTCCGACCTTCTCGGCCTCTTCTACTTCCGCGGCGACGTCTTCATCCTCGCGTTCTTCGTCACCGCCGTGGAGGTCGGCGAGTACGTCTCCGCCGCCGCCATCATCGGACCGGCGGTCCAGGTCGCGGCGTCCATGGGTCTCGGCGCCCTTGCCTATGCCGCGCCACAGCGGGCTTCCGGGACCGCCCAGGCGAACGACCCGCTCACGATCTTCCGATTCTTCGGGCTCGCGGGCCAGGGCGCCGCCGGCGTCATGTTCGTCGGCATTCCGATCGCGACCCTGGTGCTCTTCGGTGACCAGGCGGGGAACATCCCGGAGCTCGCGATGGTGCTCACCCTGTTCCTCGCACTGCGATTCGCCAACTTCGGGCTGTCCGCCATCCTGCTCGCCCGGGGCCGTGCCGCCAGCCGGTTGGTGGTGCTCGTGCTGAGCATCTGCGGCAGCGTCGGATTCAACCTCGCACTCGACGGCCGGTACGGCGCCTACGGCGCCGCCTGCGCGATGGTGTTGAACGAGCTTGTCGTGGCCGGGTCGCTGATGTGGTTCCTGCGGATCAGGGAACTGGTGTGGCCGGTCCTCATCTCGTTCGGAAGTGTGGCAGCGGCGGCATGGGCGCTCGCCGGGCTGCTGACCGTCATGGGATCCGCCTCGGCGTCCGCCACTCTCGGGGGCGTCATCCTCGCTCTGACTGCCGTCAGATTTGTGAGACAACGGAGGGCCGCAGGCGAACTGCGGGCTGCGACGACGGAGGACATGTGAGGGTCGGAATAGTCGGGTGGTTCGGATCGGACAATCTCGGAGACGAGATCCTCCTCCACTCGCTCATCACCTGCGTCCGCGAGGTCAAGGAGAACGCGTCCTTCGTGGTCTTCTGCCCCAACCCGGACCGGGTCGCCGAGCTTCATGGCGTGCAGACGGAGCACATGCCCGTACTGCGGGCTCGTGGCGCCTCCGAGCGTCAGGTCGCGGTGCAGCGCGCGATCAAGTCGTGTCAACTGCTCCTGCTCGGCCCTGGGACGGTCTTCCAGGAGCGTTCCCCCAACCTGTCCTGGCCCGGCACCCTGCCGATGTTCGCGCGGATCATCGCGATGGCCAAGTTGGCGGGAACGCCCGTCGCCACCGTCGGCGTCGGCGTGCGCGAGGGAGGGACGCCGTTCGGTCGTCAGGTGCTCCGCCTCATCGGCGCGTCCTGTGTCGCGGTGGGGGTGCGCGATGAGCGGACCGCGTCGCACTTCGGCTCCGGCGCTGAGGTCATCGGCGACATGGCGTACACCCTGCCGCTGCCCGAACTGGACCGGGTCGACGCCGGCCGCCGCTTCGCGCTGTCGATGCGGCCGCTCGCGCCCGACCTCGAGGGTCCGCTGCTGGCGGCGACCTCCGGATGCGCCGATCGCCTCCGCCGGGAGGGATGGTCGGGCACCTTCCTTCCGATGGCCTTCGGCCGAGGAGCGCACGGCGAGGACGACCGCGTCATCTACGAGCGCACCTTCCGCGACCTTCTGGACCTGGACTCGACCCCGCTGGACGGCAGCCGACCGCTCGTCGGAGCGCTCCGCGACTGGTTGCAGTCGCTCGCGACGAACCAGCTCGTCCTCGGCACCCGCCTGCATGCCGCACTCCTCGCCGTGGCGATCGGCGTTCCGACGGTGGCCATCGCGTACGAGCGGAAGGTCCATGACGCCTTCGTCGACCTGGGGCTCCGCGAGTACCTGGTGCCACCGGACGTCGACGCCGAGACGCTCTACCGTACGGCGACCGCGGCTGCCGCGTCCCCCGAGCAGTTCCGGGAGGCCGCCCAGCGGGTCGCGGCCCAGGGGCGGGTCGCGCAAGGGTTCGTCACGGCGCTCGTGAAGCGGCTGGGCTGATGCGCGTCCTCCTACTCACCCCGTTCGCGCCCAACGCGCACCACCACCACGCCGCGGCCGACACGATCGTGCAGCTCACGCCGCGGTTGGCCGAGCAGGTCGACCTCTTCGTATACTCGCCGGAGCACACGGCGCCATCCGGGCCGGACGATCTGAAGTACACGCTGTTGCCCGCCACGGTCACCGCTCGTCCGAGCCACCGGGACCGTCTCCGCCTGGAACCGGCGTGGCTCCGCCAGGCGTGGCCGCGGGAAGCGACCCGGGAGGCCGCCGAGCTCATCCGCCGGATCCGGCCCGACGTCGTGCACTCGGAGTACCTGCAGTCCGCCGAGGTCGTCGGGATCAGCCCCGCGTCGGTGCTGGGCCTGCACGACATCACCGAGAAGGTGATGCTGGAGTCCTACCGGGCCTCGTCCGGCCTGGAGCGGCCGTACCGTCTCGTCGAGCTGCTTCGGACGCGACGGTTCGAACGCGCCGCGATCCGCCGGGCGGCCGCCGTCGTCACCCTGTCCGACGCCGACTTCGCGGTCGCCGCCGCTCGCAACCCGAACACCGTGCTCGCCCGGCCGGGAATCCACGTCGGTGACCGGTCCTGGTCGCCGCCGCCCGCGACGGAGCGACCGCGACTGGTGTTCGCCGGGGCGATGTGGCGACGCGCGAACGCACTCGTCGCTGAGTTCCTCGCGCGTGAGGTGATGCCGCTGGTGTGGCAGGGCCTGCCGCAGGCGGAACTCAGGATCGTCGGGGCGGAGCCCTCCGCCGACGTGGTCGGCCTCGGCGAGGGCGACAGCAGGGTGGTGGTGACGGGTGCGGTGCCCGACCTCCGGTCGGAGATGCTCGACGCCCACGCCGTCGTCGTGCCGTCGATCGTGGGCGGCGGAGTGCTGATGAAGGTGGCACACGCCATGGCCCTCGGCTGTCCCGTCATCACGTCGGGTGGACCGGCCGCGTCGGTACGCGGTGACGCCTCGATGTTGTACACCGCGTCGACGGCCGACGAGATCGCGGCGGCGGTCCGGTCCGCGGTCGAAACACCCGACGACGCGGCACAGCGCGGTCGGCGTGCCCGCGCACACATCGAGCGGACGTTCCGTTGGGACGACACGGTCCGCTCGTACCTCGACGCCTACGGGATTGCGAGTCGACAGTGAAAATCGCAGCCATCATCGTCTCCTACAACTCGGCCCGGGAGCTCCCCCAGAGTCTGGGCTGCCTGGCCGCCCTGCCGGTGGACCATGTCGTGGTCGTGGACAACTCCTCCACGGACGACAGCGTCGAGGTCGCGAAGTCCTTCGGGTATCCGGTCATCTCGCTGCCGAACGTGGGCTTCGGCAAGGCGATCAACGCCGCGGCGGAGACCCTCCCCGGCGCCGACGTCTACTTCCTGCTCAACCCCGACTGCCACATCGACCCCGAGTCCTTCGCGCACCTCGTGGAGACCCTGCGGGCCGACTCGAAGCTGGGTGTGGTCGCGCCGCTGATGCGATACCCGGACGGGCGCTTCGGGATCGCGGCGGGGCCCGAGCCGAGCATCGCGAAGGAATGGCTGGCGGCGCTGAAGGTCGACCATCTCGTGCCGAGGCGACTGAAGCAGTATCTGGCCCGGGCCGCACCCTTGCGCAAGAAGTTCCAGATGCTCGAGTATCTCGATGTCGAACCGACCGGCCAAGTGCGCGAGACCGCCTGGGTGTCCGGGTTCTGCATGCTCGTACGCGGTGAGGCGTTCCGGTCCGTCGGTGGGTTCGACCCCCGCTTCTTCCTCTACTTCGAGGACGTCGACCTGTGCACGCAGTTGCGCGCCAGTGGCTGGGGTGTCGCGTCGGTCGGGACGAGTGTCGCCGAACACAAGGAGAGCACCAGCACCGCCGCGGTCGGCAAGAACCCCCTGTACCGGTCCGGCATGTACGTCTATTTCGCAAAGCATGGCACGCGGGGTCAGCGACTCCTCGCGTCAGCCCTGAGGAGGCTGCCGATTTGAAGATTCTGTTTGTAGCGCCATGGATCCCGGCGTCGGTCCGCCCGCGCAGCCTCGTGATCCTGGAGATGCTCGCCGCCGAGCACGACGTCCGCTTCCTGGGGCTGGTGCGCAACGAGGAAGAGGCGCGCCTGGCGGAGCTCCTGCCGGTCAAGGGGCGCACTCTCGTCCCCAACCCACGCGTCGGTTCCATGCTGCGCTCCGCGCGAGCACTCGGCACCGGGGTCTCGTTGCAGACGGGATACGCGAGCCCGAAGGCGCTCACCGACGCGCTGCGGCGGGAGCTGGACGACTTCCAGCCGGACGTCGTGCACCTCAACGTCTTCCGTACCGTCCACCTGGTCGAGGCCTGTGGCTCGACGCCGGTCATCGTCGACCTGGACGAGTTCCGCAGCGAGTACTACGAGCAGCTCGCCTCGCACGGGCCCAGCCCCGCCTGGCGGGCGTTGGGCCGGGTGGAGGCGCCCCGGATGCGGGCCCGGGAGGACAGGTTGGTCGGCATGGGGGTTCCCCTGATGCTCTCCGCTCCGGCCCTGCCCGGCCAGGAGCGGCCCAACACCTTCCTCGTCAGAAGCCCCTGCGACTTCTCCGTCCAGCGGCAGGCGGGCCCGGTCGCACCGACGGTCCTGTTCGTGGGTCGGCTCAGCTACGAGGCGAACGTCAACGGCCTGATGTGGTTCGTGCGTGAGTGCTGGCAGGGCATTCGGGACGCCGTCCCGGACGCCCGGCTCCGGATCGTCGGCACGGACCCGCCCAAGGCCGTGCAGGAACTGGTCGGAAACGGCATCGAACTCCACGCCAACGCGCCCGCGGTCGAGCCCTACTACACGGATGCTGCCGTCGCCATCGCGCCGATCTTCCGGGGTACCGGCGTCCAGCTGAAGCTCATCCAGGCCATGTCGGCTGGAGTTCCGAGCGTGACGACCAGCATGGTGGCCGACCGCGCGGGTGTGGTGGACGGTGTCCACGTCCGCGTCGCCGACGACAGGGCTGGCTGGATCGCGGCGGTCGGTGGGCTGCTGTCCGCGCCCGAGACCGCCGCGCGACTGGCCGCCAACGGACGGGAGTGGGTGGCGGCACACCACAGCCCGGCGGCGGTTCGCCTGCAGTTGCAGGCGGCGTACGCCTCGCTCTCCACCAGCGCGCAGATGGACGGCGCGCCCGGCCGGTGAGCCGAGCCAGCAGACGCTGGAAGACGACGCGCGCGCCGGCGGGTCCAGGCCCGCCGGCCCGCGGCGTCCGGTCGCGACCGTGGTACCGGTCGTCGGACCGACCGGCGACCCGCCGCGGTGTGTTGTCGGTACCGGTTGCGCGAACAATAGGCGGGCCTCTCACATTCTGAGTAGAGCCCGCTGGTAATCACCCGTCGTTCTCGGCTTGCCATTTGGCAATAGGGGCGGCGGTGTCCCCTCGGCATTAGTCACCAGTTGGTCCGAACGGCTGAGCCGCCGATGACGTTGATCGACGAAGATGGGCTGCGTCTGTGCCGAAGGGCAAGGCTGTCCATTGTCACCGATGGACGTTCATTCCCACGGGGAGTCTGGCGTGATTCAAGTTCGTCGAGCTTGTCGGTCGGTTGTGGCGGGGTTCGCGCTCGCCGCTGTCGCGACCGCGGCAACCATGTCCGGCGGGGGTGCCGCGTCCGCGGCTCCGCCGGACGACAAGAAGGTCGCGGGGATCCTGGGTGCCGCCGACACGGGCGCCATCAAGGACAGTTACATCGTGGTGTTCAAGGACGGCAAGGCCACGCCGGGCCAGGTCGGTGCGAGCGCCACCGCGTTGGCCAAGCGGTACGGCGGCACGGTGTCGCGTACGTACACGCGCACGATCCGCGGTTTCGCGGGGCGGATGAGCGAGGCGCAGGCCAAGCGCCTGGCCGCCAGCCCCGAGGTTGCGTACGTGCAGCAGAACCGCAAGGTGTCCAAGAGCGACACCCAGTTGAACACGCCGTCGTGGGGGCTGGACCGGCTGGACCAGATCTTCGCGCCGATGAACAAGCGCTACACGTACCCGAACACGGCGGGCAACGTGCACGCCTACGTCATCGACAGCGGTATCCGGGTCACCCACCAGGAGTTCGGTGGGCGGGCCAGCCACGGCTACGACTTCGTCGACAACGACCCGGTCGCGGACGACTGCGACGGGCACGGCACGCACGTCGCGGGCACCATCGGTGGCACCAACTACGGTGTGGCCAAGGAAGTGAAGCTGGTGGGCGTGCGGGTGCTCGACTGCACCGGCGGCGGCACGGAGGCCGGTGTCATCGCCGGTATCGAGTGGGTCACGGCGAACGCGGTCAAGCCGGCGGTGGCGAACATGAGCCTCGGCGGTGCGAGCAGCGTCGCGATCGACGCCGCGGTGGAGGCGTCCATCGCCTCCGGTGTCACGTACGCCGTCGCCGCCGGCAACAGCCAGGACGACGCCTGCCAGTACTCGCCGGCCCGCGCGGCCTCGGCGATCACGGTGGGTGCCACGGACGAGGTCGACTTCCGCGCCTCGTTCTCCAACTACGGACCGTGTGTGGACATCCACGCGCCGGGGCACCACATCCCGTCGTCGGTGGTCACCAGCGACACCGCGATCGACCGGTACAGCGGCACCTCGATGGCCAGCCCGCACGTCGCCGGTGCCGCCGCGCTGCTGCTGTCGGCCAACCCGTCCTGGGAGCCCACCCAGGTGCGCAACGTCATCGTCTACGGCGGCACCCGGCGGGTCGTGCGGAACACCGCCGCCTACAACACCAGCGACGTGATGCTGCGCATCGGCACCACCGCCGTGCCGCAGGTCACCGGCCTGCGGTCCCTGACCAACGGCAAGAACGTCTCGGTCGGGGCCGGCGGCACCCAGCCGCTGACGGCCAGCCAGCCCATGAACCAGATGGGCGACACGGAGAAGTTCACCGTGATCGACGCCGGCAGCGGCCACATCGCGCTCGCGTCCTGGGCAAACGGCAAGCACGTCACCGCCACCGCCGGCGGCAGCGCCGCGCTGTACGCCAACAGCAGCACCATCACCGACGCCCAGCGCTTCCAGGTCGTCATGAACGGCGACGGCACCGTCAGCCTGATGGCCAAGATCAACGGAAAGTACGTCACCGCGCCGTCCGGCGGCACCCAGCCGTTGATCAACAACGCCACCACCATCGGCGTACCGGAGAAGTTCATCTGGGCCTCACCCGCTGCGGTCGTCGTGCTCCGCGCGGCCGTCAACGGGAAGCTCGTCACCGCGGCGGAAGCCGGCAGGAGCGCCCTGATCGCCAACTCCACCGCGATCAGCGACTGGCAGAAGTTCGACATGCTGGACATGGGCGGCGACGCCGTCGCACTGCGCTCCCACGTCAACCGGCGCTACGTCAGCGCGCCGTCGGGCGGTACCCAGCCGCTCATCGCCAACGCCACCGCGATCGGCACGGCGCAGTCGTTCTGGCTCTACCACTACGGTGACGGCAACCTGCTGTTCCAGTCCCAGACCAACGACTTCCTGGTGCAGGCGCCGAACAACGGCAACTCGCCGCTGATCGCCAGCTTCAATCCGTTCGTGGCCGATCCGGGCCCGTCGACGATGTTCGCCTACGAGGTCCTGAAGGTCGGCTGAACGACCGGCGACTGAAGATCCGTTCCTGACGCGACGGATCCGGTGGGCCGTCGAGACACGCGCGATGCGCGTCTCGGCGGCCCATCCGCGTCACGGCGACACTCGCGGGCCTGCCCGGCTGGTACCGGGCCCCGGGGTCCGCCGGCATCGTGGGCTTCGCCTACATTTGCTGCATGGCCGACGCCTCGTTGCTACTGCGCCGCGCCGGCTTCGGTCCCACTGCCTCCGAGCTGGCTGCTGCGAAGAAGGCAGGATACGAGGCGACGGTCGCCGCCCTGACAGCGCCGACAGCGCCGGACGTGGGGGCCCTGAAGGCTCCCCTGCCGGGACTCGGCCCGGATCCCTTCGCCGGGTTGTCGAACCCCACTCCCAGCCAGCGGAGCAAGGGCGACGAGAAGCGGCGGGAGCAGACGAAGCGGATCACCCAGTGGTGGCTGGACCGCCTCACGGTCGCAGACCACCAGACCCGCGAGAAGCTGTGGTTCTTCTGGCACGGGCACTGGGCCACCTCGGTCCGGAAGGTGATCCGCCCGCAACTGATGCTCGTGCAACACAGGACGCTGCGCAGCTCCCTCGACTTCGCGACGATGGCCCATCGGATGGTCACCGACCCGGCGCTCATCTACTGGCTCGACGGGCAACTCAACACGCGGACCGCGCCCAACGAGAATCTCGGCCGCGAGTTGATGGAACTCTTCATGCTCGGCATCGGCAGGTACACCGAACGCGACGTCAAGGAGGCGGGCCGTGCGCTGACCGGCTGGAAGATCGACTACGACAGCGGGCGCGCGTACTTCAGTCCTGCCTCACACGACGGCGGCAGGAAGAGCATCCTCGGCGTCACGAAGAACTTCGACGCCCACTCGCTGGTGGATCTCCTGCTCGCGCACGAGGCCTGCCCGGGGTTCATCGCCGAGCGGTTGTGGTTCCGGTACGCCTCGTCGACCGAGCTGATCCCGATGTCCACCCGCGACAACATGGTTCGCGCGTTCCCGGACACGATGGCGATGCTGCGTAGGCTCTTCGAGGACGATGCGTTCCGGGCCAGCGCCGGCGGGCTGGTGAAGCAGCCGACGGAGTGGTTCGTCGGCGCGATGCGGCAGTTGGGTCTGCGACCGGGGAGGCTGTCCGACGAGGTGCTGACGTACGCCCTCAACGCCCTGGAGCGAATGGGGCAGTTGCCGTTCGCGCCCCCGAGTGTCGAGGGTTGGGCCGCAGGTGCGGAGTGGCTGACGGTCGGGGCGGCGCAGGTCCGCCTGAACCTTGCCGGTCGGATCGCCCAACTGGTCCCGGCCCAGCGGCTGACCCCGGAGGACGTGGCGCACGTCCTGGCTGTCGAGACGTGGACCAACAGGACGTACTCGGCCCTGAAGGGCACTACCGATCCGCAGCGCCTGCTGACCCTCGGGTTGGCCAGCCCGGAATACCTGGTGACGTGACATGGACGCATTGACCCGACGCAGGTTCCTCCTGGCTTCCGGCGTCGTCGGCGGCGGTGCCATCGCCGCCGGAGTGGGGGGTCTGGGCCTGGCGGAACTCCTGCGGACCGCGAGCGACGCGTCTGCCAGCGAGGATCACCGGAAGGCACGCAAGTTGGTCATCGTCACGCTGTACGGCGGCAACGACGGGCTCAACACGGTCGTGCCCTACGCGGACCCGGCCTACCACGCGGCCCGACCCGAACTGGCCTACGAGCCTGACCGGGTGCTTCGGATCGACGACTCGCTCGGGCTGAACCCGGTGATGAAGGGCCTGAGTCGACTGTGGAGCGCGCAGCGCCTGGCCGTCGTCCTCGGGGCCGGCTACCCCAGACCGGACCGTAGTCACTTCCGGTCCATGGACATCTGGCAGACCGCCTCACCGAGTGATCCGGCCACCTCCGGCTGGATCGGTCGATGGCTGGACGGCATCAAGGCCACGCCAGAGGCCGCGGTGAGCTTCGAACCCATGCTCCCGCCCCTGCTCGTGGGAGAGACCCGTACCGGTGCCTGCGTGAGCATCGGTGGGCTGAAGCTGCCGGCCGGAGTCACCACCGACATGATCGGGGTGCTCGGGCGGCGGGAGCCGAACGAGTCCGGGATGCAGGCACGGGCCGCGGACGCCTACGCGAATCTCATCAAGATCGACCAGCTCATCCGGGATGCCGAAGCGGTGGACGCCCGGGCGGACGTCCCCGCCGAACCGGACATCGCGGCGACGGGCACGGGCGGGGCGAACCTCCTCTCCGAACAGCTCTCCCGGGTGGCTCACTGCGTCGAAGCCGGGGTCCCCACCCGCGTGTATTCGGTGAGCCTGGGTGGGTTCGACACGCACGCGGCGGAGCGGCCCGGCCACGAGCTGCTGTTGCGCCAGCTCGACCAGGCGTTGACCAGCTTCGCGGGCAGGCTGGCGCAGACCGAGGCCGGCCAACGGGTGTCCGTGGTCGTGTACAGCGAGTTCGGTCGGCGGGTCCGTGCCAACGCCTCCGACGGCACCGACCACGGAACGGCCGGACCCGTCTTCGTTCTGGGTCCTCAGGTCGCGGGCGGACTCTACGGGGAGCAGCCGAGCCTGACCGACCTGGACGACGGCGACCTCAAGGCGACGACGGACTTTCGGGACGTCTTCGGCACGCTGCTGGCCTCGGTGTTGGACGCGGACCCGGCACGCTATCTCGGCGGCTACGAGCCGAAGATGCTGCCGTTGCTCCCGCGCGACTGAGCCCTGGTCCCCGGCGGGCGCCCGGCGACGATCACCGGTGCCGCCGCGGTCGCCACCCGCACACCGGCCCGCCCACCCGCCAGGGACGCCGGTCCCCGTCAGGGCGGAAGCGGCTAGATTCCGCCGCGGGCGGGGTCAGCTCCCAGCCGCTGGCTGTCGGTGAACGCGCGGCAGGTCTGGTAGTCCGGCAGCAGTCCCGATTCCCGCGCCTCGGCCAGGCTCGGCGCGGCTGCGTCCCGGGCCGACAGCTGCGGTGACTCCGCCGGCCAGTCGATCGCCAGTTCGGGGTCGAGGGGGTGGACGCTGTGCTCGGCCGTGGGGTTGTACGTGGTGGAGCAGAGGTAGCTCAGGGTCGCGTCGTCGGTGAGGGCGCAGAAGCCGTGGCCCAGCCCCTCGCCGATGTAGACGGCGCGCCGGTCGACGTCGTCGAGGCGGATCGCCTCCCACTGCGCGAAGGTCGGCGAGCCCACGCGGATGTCCACGACCACGTCGATCACGGCACCGCGCACGCAGGTCACGTACTTGGCCTGGCCGGGTGGCACGTCGGCGAAGTGGATGCCGCGGACCACGCTGCGCGCGGAGACCGACAGGTTGCCCTGGGCGAGTCGGAGTGGATGCCCGACCGCGGCAGCGAGCTGGTCGAAGCGGTACCACTCCATGAACAGCCCGCGCGGGTCGCCGTGTTGCCGCGGGTTGATCTCCCAAGCCCCGTCGATGGTCAGCGGTCGCATCTTCACCGGTGGGCGTCCCCGGGATGGCGTTCGGCGAGCAGGCCGAGCAGGTAGTCGCCGTAGCCGCTCTTGCTCAGGGACTGGGCGAGCGTGCGGAGTTGGTGGTCGTCGATCAGCCCGGCCCGCCAGGCGACCTCCTCGACGCATCCGATCTTCAGGCCCTGGCGTTCCTCGATGACCCGCACGAACTCGGCGGCCTGCATCATCGAGGTGAAGGTGCCGGTGTCGAGCCAGGCGGTGCCCCGGTCCAGCACCGTCACCGACAGCTCGCCCCATTCGCGGTAGGTCTCGTTGACCGCCGTGATCTCCAGTTCGCCACGGGCGCTGGGGGTCAGCTTGCCGGCGATGTCCACCACGCGGTTGTCGTAGAAGTAGAGGCCGGGCACGGCGTAGCGGGACCTGGGGCGGGCGGGTTTCTCCTCGATCGACAGCACGCGCCCGGCCGGGTCGAAGTCGACCACCCCGTACTCTCCGGGGTTGGCCACCGGGTAGGCGAAGATCCGTCCACCGACCAGGTCGCCGTGGCCGGGGAGCTGCCGGCCCAGGCCGACGCCGTGGAAGATGTTGTCGCCGAGGATGAGGGCCACCGACTCGTCGCCGATGAAGTCCGCGCCCAGAACGAACGCCTGCGCGATGCCCTCCGGGCGGGCCTGCGTGCGGTACTCCAACCGCAGGCCCCACTGGCTGCCGTCACCGAGCAGCCGCTGGAACTGGGACTGGTCCTCCGGCGTCGTGATGATCAGGATCTCTCGCACCTCTGCCATGATCAGAGTGGAGAGCGGGTAGTAGACCATGGGCTTGTCGAACACCGGCATGAGCTGCTTCGACACGGCACGGGTGATCGGCCACAACCGGGACCCGGTGCCACCGGCGAGAAGGATTCCGCGCACCGGGGGAGACTACCCGCACCGGCGGGCACCTGAGAACCGGCTTCGCTGCCCCGGTTGTCCTGGGGTTTCGCGTACACTCTCCGACCCGTGAGGATGCTCGTCACCGGCGGTGCCGGCTTCATCGGGTCGGAGTACGTTCGGATGCTGCTGGGCGTGCCCGGCGGTGCCGCCGCGAGGGTGCCGGCCGTCGAACCCTCGGCGGTGACCGTGCTCGACGCGCTGACGTATTCGGGCAACCTCGCCAACCTCGCACCGGTTGCCGAGGACCCCCGGCTGCGGTTCGTGCACCGGGACATCCGCGACGCCGCCGCGGTCGACGAGGTCGTCCCCGGCCACGACGTGATCGTGCACTTCGCCGCGGAATCCCATGTCGACCGGTCGATCGACGGCGCCGCCGCGTTCGTCACCACGAACGTGCTGGGCACCCAGAACCTCCTCGACGCCGCGCTGCGGCACGGCACCTCCCGGTTCGTGCACGTCTCCACCGACGAGGTGTACGGGTCCATCGCGGAGGGCTCCTGGACCGAGGACTGGCCGCTGGCGCCGAACTCGCCGTACTCGGCCTCCAAGGCCGGCTCCGATCTGCTGGCGCTGGCCTACCACCGCACCCACGGCATGGACGTGGTGGTCACCCGCTGCTCGAACAACTACGGGCCGTACCAGTTCCCCGAGAAGGTCGTCCCGCTGTTCGTCACCAACCTGCTCGACGGCGGCACCGTGCCGCTCTACGGCGACGGCGGCAACATCCGGGACTGGCTGCACGTGCACGACCACTGCCGGGGCATCGCACTGGTCCAGGAGAAGGGCCGAGCCGGCGAGGTCTACCACATCGGCGGCGGTACCGAACTCACCAACGTCGAACTCACCCGCCGGCTGATCGAGGCCTGCGGCGCCAGCTGGGAACAGGTCGTTCCCGTCGCCGACCGCAAGGGCCACGACCGCCGCTACTCCCTGGACATCAGCAAGATCAGCACGGAGCTCGGGTACGCCCCGAGCGTCGACCTGGACTGCGGCCTGGCGCAGACCGTGCAGTGGTACCGGGACAACCGGGCCTGGTGGGAGCCGCTGAAGGCGGGCACCAGGCCGCGGGTCGCCCCGTGAGCCGGCTGCTGGTCACCGGCGCCGGCGGCATGCTGGGCAGGGACCTGGTCGCCGTCCTGCGCTCCCGCGGTGACCTCTCCGTCAGGGCGACCACGCGCGCCGAGCTCGACATCACCGACCCGCAGGCGGTACGAGCCGCCGTCGCCGGACACGACATGGTGATCAACACCGCCGGGTGGACCGACGTGGACGGGGCCGAGGCGCAGGAGGAAGCCGCCACCGCCGTCAACGGCCACGCCGTCGCCCACCTCGCCGAGGCCTGTGCCGCAACCGGCGCGCGGATGATCCACCTGTCCACCGACTACGTCTTCTCCGGCGACGCCACCGCACCGTACGCGGAGGATGCCACCACGTCCCCGGTCAACGCGTACGGGCGCAGCAAGCTCACCGGGGAACTCGCCGTCACCCGGCTGCTCCCCGACGCCGGTTTCGTCGTGCGCACCGCCTGGCTCTACGGCGCACACGGACCGAACTTCGTCGCCACCATGCTCCGGCTGGCCGAGCAGCGCGAGCACCTCGACGTCGTCGATGACCAGCGGGGGCAGCCGACCTGGTCGTACGCGCTGGCCGAGCAGCTCGTCGCGTTGGCCGACGCGGCGCTCGCCGGTCGCGCGGCCCCGGGCGTCTACCACGGCACCGCGTCGGGCCAGACCACCTGGTACGGCCTCGCCCGCGCGGTGTTCACGCTCCGCGGCCTCGACGCCGACCGCGTCCGGCCCACCACCAGCGACCGCTACCGGCGCCCGGCTCCCCGTCCCGCGTACAGCGTTCTGGCCCACGACCGCTGGGCCGCAGCGGGCCTGCGGCCCCTGGCGGACTGGCGCTCGGCCCTCACCCAGGCGCTGGACACCCTCCACTAGGGGGTCGCGGCCGAGGCGGCGACGCCGGGCGCGTCCTCCCTGCACCTGTCCATGCTGTGGCCACGCCGTCCGGCGGCGGCCGTGCCTGTCAACGACCCCCAGCGCGGAACACCTCCGCGACCGTCCGGATGAGCACCTTCGCGTCGAGCCACAGCGACCAGTTCTCGATGTAGTAGTTGTCGAAGCGCGCCCGGTCGGAGATCGGCGTGTCGCCGCGCAGGCCACTGACCTGTGCCAGCCCGGTGAGCCCCACCGCGACCCGGTGGCGCATGGCGTAGTTGGGGTACTCGGCGGAGAACTTCTCGACGAAGTACGGCCGCTCGGGGCGCGGCCCGACCACGCTCATGTCGCCCCGCAGGATGTTCCAGAGCTGCGGCAGCTCGTCGAGCGACGTGCGGCGCATGAAGCGGCCGATCGGTCCGACCCGCCGGTCGTGCGCGATCGACCAGTTCGTCTGCGACTCGTGCTCGTCGACGGGACGCATCGAGCGGAACTTGATGATGTGGAACGGCTTGCCGTGACGGCCGATCCGTTCCTGGTAGAAGAAGATGCCCGGGCCGCCGTCGAGGAGCGTCGCGAGGGCACAGAGCAGGAGGACGGGGCTCAGCAGGAGCAACGCGGTGGCGGCGAAGAGGATGTCCGACGCACGCTTGAGCGCCCAGCGTGGGCCGGACAGGGTGATGTCGCCGACCTTGACGATCGGGATCGCGCCGATGTGGTCGCCGTACGAGCGGGAGCCCCAGAGCCGGGGCACGGCCCACAGGTCGCAGCTCGCGCTCCTCGGCTGGCGGAGGACCTCCATCAGGGTCAGCTCCGGGCAGCTCGGGTCCGCGATGACGAGCACGTCGCACTCGACCATCCGGACGAGCGGTTCCAGCTGGTCCAGGGTGCCGAGCAGGGGGAGCCCCGCCGACGCCTGCGGAGGCGTGGAGTCGACGCAGCCGACGAAGCGCAGCCCGTACTGCGGATAGCGGCGCAGCAGCCGGGCGAGTTCCACGGCGATCGGCCCGCTGCCGATGATGATGGCGTTGTGCTCCACCCACCGACGCTTGCGCGCGATGATGGCGAACTCCCGCGAGAAGACACGACCGACGAGGACCAGCCCGGCCGCGATGATCACCCCGCGGGCGAACCCGCCCACGTACTCCGCGGAGTCGTGACGCAGCGCCGCGACGATGATGATCACGGCCGCGGACGCGAGCAGCCGCCCGCAGAGGCTCGGCAGCTCGTCGAGGATGCTCACGTGGCGACGGGCCCGGTAGAGCCCGCCCGCCGCGAAGATGGCGACCGTCAGGCCGGCCATGGCCAGCGTCCCGCGCCAGTACTGGAGGGTGATCAGCAGGGGCGTCAGCAGGGCGGCCACGTCGACGGGCGCCGTCATCATCCAGGCCCGCAGCCCCCGGGTGCGCGTGGAGGCACGGGAGCTCGCGTACGGCAGCACCGCCGTCACGTCGAGGCCGGGGCGGGGCGGCGCGTCGCCCGTCTGGCCGCCTGCCGGCGGCGTGGAGGTGGGCGGCGGCCCGGTGGCGCCGCCTCCGGCGTCGGCCCCGCCGCGCGCCTCCGCCCCCGTGCCCTGCGCCGCCATGTCGTCGCGCTGCGGTGCGGTGGCGTGGTGGCCCATCGCCTGTTGCCTGGACATGTCGGTCCTTCCCCCGTTGACCGCCTCGGCGGCTCGTGGCAGCTTCGAGGCGAACGAAGGATACGACCGGTCCGCGCATGTCACCAGAGCCGGGACGGCAGTACGACCTCCTACTTTCCGGCGCTGACGATCTCCGATACCGCGTCGCGTCGCACCGCGTCGTAGAAGGACCGGGCCTTGTCGGTGTTCGCGAACACGACGCTCTCGCTGCCCACCCGACCGGTGCCCTTCGTCGGGCTGGTGATGAAGCGCAGGTTGTCGCCGCGCAGTCCACGCAGGTCACTCGCCATGCTCAACAGGGACATCCTCTCGTCCACCGACACCGCGTTCGACGTCGCCTTGACGAAGGAGTTCAGCTTTCCCGGGTTCGTGACGATGCCCCCGGACACGGCGCGGTCCAGGATGGCCTTGATGACCTGCTGCTGGTGCCGGATGCGGGCGAAGTCCCCGTCCGGGAACTGCTGGCGCTGGCGTGAGTAGTCGAGCGCCGTCTCACCGTCCATCCGCTGCACCCCCTGCCGGAAGGTGCGGAATGGAGGGTGGATCGAGGTGAAGGACTTCTCCGCGTCGATGTCGATGCCACCCAGGGCGTCGATGATCTCCTTGAAGCCGGCGAAGTCGACCATCATGACGTGGTCGACCCGCACGCTGGTGAACTTCTCGACGGTCTGCACCATCAACGGCACGCCACCCCACGCGTACGCGGCGTTGATCTTCGCGTCCCGGCCGCCCTGGCTGCCGTCCTTCGACCGCGGCACGGAGACCCAGGTGTCGCGGGGGATCGAGATCAGCTGGGCGCTCGACCGGTCCTTCGGCAGGTGGGCCAGGATGATCGTGTCCGTGCGGGAACCCGACGTGCTCTCCGGGTCGCGGGTGTCGCTGCCCAGGATCAGGATGTTCATCGCGCCCTTGGCCACCGTCTGCGGACGGCCCTGCTCGGGAACGTCCGCGAAGGCGTCGACGCGTTCGATGTCCGACTCCACGGAACGCAGGTAGAGCCCGCCGGCGATCATGCCGCCGCCGCCGAGCAGCGCCACCACCAGCAGGCTGATGAGGACGACGCGCCGCCACCGGCGACGAGGCCCGGCGTGCTTCCCCGGCTGACGCCCGGTGCGGCCGGCGACCGGATCCGGCTCGACGAACTGTTGTGGAACTGGCATGGCGGCGATGCTACTTATCCGCGGGGGTGTGCGCGTACCCTCATCCGGCTGGTGACGGCCCCCATCCGTGTCGACCCGTCCCATCCCGTCGCACACCGTCCACCTCGCCCGGGCCAACGCAGCTTTCCCCTACACCTGTCCGCCTCCGCCTGGTAGAACCCTTGCGTGGACGCAACGAAGCTCCGACGGGCCATCGCTCGCACCCGCCTCGCCCCCGTGGCGGCCTTCCCCAAGCGCCTGGCCCGCGTCGTCCGCCACGACGCCAAGGTGCTGCGCACCTCGGCCCGCTGGCTGGTCACCTCGCGGGAACACCACAACTACACGTACGAGCTGACCAAGCTGAGCCGGCACCACCTCGCCTGGTTCGTCAGCGTCGTCTGCGACGTGCCCGTCAAGCAGGTCCGCGCGTACTTCGCCGAGATCGAGTCGGACGACGCGCTGCGCGGGCACATCGAGTCCGCCACCGCCACCGCCGCCCGCCGGGGCCTCGCCGACCGGCAGGTCCGCTACGCCCGCCGGATCGGCTGGTACGCCATCGTGCGCGCCACGAAGCCGTCGCACGTGGTCGAGACCGGCGTCGACAAGGGGCTCGGCAGCTGCGTGCTCGCCGCCGCGCTGCTGCGCAACGCCGCCGACGGGCACCCCGGTCGGGTCACCTCGCTGGACATCAATCCCGAGGCCGGCTACCTCGCCCGGACGGCGCCCTGGTCCGAGGTGGTCGACCTGGTCATCGGCGACTCCATCGCCTCCATCGCCGCGCTGGACCGGCCGGTCGACCTCTTCCTGCACGACAGCGACCACAGCCGGGCCCACGAGAAGCGCGAGTTCGAGGCGGTCGAGGGCAAGCTGGCTCCGGGGGCGGTCCTGCTCACCGACAACGTCACCGCCACCAACGTCCTCGCCGAGCACGCCGAGCGCACCGGCCGGCGGTTCCTCGCCTACCGGGAGACCCCTGCCAACCACTGGTACCCGGGCGACGGCATCGGCGTGGCCTGGTGAGACCGCGGGAGTGAGCGTCGGCCTCTCGCCGTGAGCGGGGCGTCCCGCCGCGACCACGCCCGCGCGGCAAGCCTTCCGGCGCGCGCTCGGGGCAACGGTCGCCCGAGTGCCGTGGCAGGGTGGGCGCATGCGGTTGAGCGCCATCCACACGTACCCCGTCAAGGGTTGTCACCGGCTCGACCACGACGCCGCGGGCGTCGAGGCGTGGGGTCTGGCCGGCGACCGGCGCTGGATGATCGTCGACGCCGACGGCGTCGGCGTCACCCAGCGGGAGACCACCCGCCTGGTCGCGCTGCACGCCACGCCCCGCGACGGCGGCCTGCTGCTGCGCGGCGAGGGCCACGCCGACCTGGAGGTGCCGGAGCCGGCCGGCGGCGTGCCGGTCGCGGTGCGGACCTTCCGCAACCGGAAGCTGCCGGTGCCCGCGCTGCCCGCCGGGCCGGCGGCCGACGCCTGGGTCAGCGCGTTCCTGGGCCGTGCCGTCCGGTTGGTCTGGCTCGCGCGGCCGAGCCGGCACATCCCGCCGGGGGACCGGGAGCACGACACCGGCGACCAGGTCAGCTTCGCCGACGCCTACCCGCTGCTGCTGGCCTCCGCCGCCTCGCTCGACGCGCTCAACGGCTGGCTCGGCGAGGCCGGCGAGGAGCCCGTGCCGATGGCGCGGTTCCGCCCCAACCTGGTGGTGGAGGGCACGCCGGCCTGGGCGGAGGACGACTGGGTCGGGCGCCCGCTGCGCATCGGCGCCGTCCGCTTCCGCGCCGCCGGGCCGTGCGACCGCTGCGTGGTCACGACCACCGACCAGGAGACGGGCGTACGCGGGAAGGAACCGCTGCGCACCCTCGCCCGGCACCGCAACGTCGGCCGGAAGCTCCTCTTCGGACTGCACCTGGTGCCCGAGGAGCCGGGCAGGATCGCGGTGGGCGATCCGCTCATGCCGCCCTCGATGCAGAGCTGAGTGGCCCACCGCGGATCGCGCCCCTTGGACGGGGCAGCGGGTGGAGTGGCGGATCGCGACGGCTGCCGAGCGGCTCGCGCGTGCGCTGTCCGTCGGCGCCCGCGGGGCCCTGGCGGAGACGCAGGAAGAGCAGCCGCCGAACGAGGCGCTCGTGGAGGGCCGAGGCGGAACGGATCAGCCAGCGGGTGCCGGCGGGGCGGTGAGGCCCAGCCACATGAGGATCTCGTCGCCTCACCCGGTGATCCTGACCGCGCGCGACCGCGCCGACCCGCGATCGTGACCCGCGCGACAGGCGGTGCTCGGTGCGGGAGGGGGGATTCGAACCCCCACGTCCTTTCGGACAATAGGACCTAAACCTACCGCGGCTGCCGTTACGCCACTCCCGCCGACCCGCTGAGTCTAGAGCGTCGCGCCGCATCGGTGGTGGGCCCGGCCACGGGGCGACCCTCCGGTGCCCGGCCGGCGGCGCGACCGGGCCCCGAGGCCCGCGAAACAACGGGTGAACGGCGTGCGCCGGCGTCTCAGTCCAGCCCGAGGTCCCGGCGCAGCTTGGCGACGTGACCGGTGGCCTTGACGTTGTAGAGCGCGCGCTCGATCTTGCCGTCCGCGTCGATCACGAAGGTCGAGCGGATCACACCGGTCACCGTCCTGCCGTACGACTGCTTCTCGCCGTACGCGCCGTAGGCGGTCAGCACGGACCTGTCGGTGTCGGCGACCAGCGGGAAGGTGATGGCGTCGCGCTCGCGGAACTTCGCCAGCTTCTCCGGCTTGTCGGGGGAGATCCCGACGACCTCGTAGCCGGCGGCCTGGAGCGAGGCGAGCGAGTCGCGGAAGTCGCAGGCCTGCTTGGTGCAACCGGGCGTCATGGCCGCCGGGTAGGCGTACAGGACGACCTTGCGGCCGCGCAGGTCGGCCAGCGAGAGCGTCTCGCCGGTGTCGGTGGGGAGGCTGAACTCCGGGGCGGGGTCACCGGGGGAGAGGCGGTCGGGCGCGGTCATGACCCGACCCTACCGCCGCCCCGCCCCCGCCCGCCGGTGCGTCGATCATGCACTCATGGCGCCCGATCGGACCCGTTCTGCTCTGGTTCGTCACCCACCACAACTCCATGATCGACCCGCGAAGGAGGGGGTGGGGTGGGGACGGGGGGGTGGGCAGGGGGTGGGGGGTGGGAGGTGGCGTGGAGACGGAGGGGGCCGGCGGCGGTGGCGGCGGCCGGGCTGGGCGTCGTCCTGCTGGCCCGCGCGCTGCCCACCGTCGGGCCGTCGCGGTGGGCCCGCGCGGCACGCGCGGCGGCGGCCGACGTCCGCGGCGGGTTGCTCGGCCGCCGCGCCTGGCTGGGCGTGCTCGTGGCCTCCGCCGTCGCCGTCGCCGGCCACCTGGCCACGTTCGTGCTGGCCGCGCGCACCGCCGGCTCCACCGCGCCGCTGACCCTGCTGGTGCCGCTGACGCTGCTGGCGCTGCTGGCCATGGGGGTGCCGGCGAACGTCGCCGGCTTCGGCCCCCGCGAGGGCGTGGCGGCGTGGGCGTTCGGCGCGGCCGGCCTGGGCGCCGCCGAGGGCGTCGCCACCGCCACGGTGTACGGGGCCCTGGTGCTCGCCGCGAGCCTGCCCGGCGCCGCCGTCCTGCTGGTCCGCCGTGCCCGCGTGCCCGCCGGCACCGTCTGACGAGGAGCCCGATGTCCGAAGCCCCGCCCGCCGCCACCATCCGTACGCAGGTCACGGTGCCGCTGCGGTTCCCCGACGGATACCACGCTACCGCCCGGGTGTTCTCCTTCCACGGTCTCGTCGACGGCCGGGAGCACCTCGCGTTCGGCCTCGGCCACCGGGCCGGGTCCGCCACCGGGGGCGCGGCACACCCGTCGTCGCCGCTGGTCCGCCCGCACAGCGAGTGCCTGACCGGGGACGTGTTCGGCAGCCGGCGCTGCGACTGCGGCCCCCAGTTGCGGGAGGCGGTCGAGCGCATCGCCACCGTCGGCGGCTACCTGCTCTACCTGCGGCAGGAGGGACGCGGAATCGGCCTGTACGCCAAGCTCGACGCGTACGCGTTGCAGGACGCCGGGCTGGACACCTACGAGGCGAACCTGGCGCTGGGCCACCGCGGCGACGAGCGGGACTACACGGTGGCCGCCCAGATGCTCGCCGCCCTGGGCGTGGAGCGGATCGCCCTGCTGAGCAACAACCCGGACAAGGCCGCGCAGCTCGGTCGGCTCGGGGTGACGATCACCTCACGCGTACCCACCGGGGTGTACCTGTCCGCCGCGAACGCCGGCTACCTGGCGGCCAAGGCCGGGCGTGGCGGGCACGCCCTCGACCTTCCCCTCGTCCGTGAATGAGCGCCCGTACGTCCTGCTCAGCTGCGCCACGTCGATCGACGGCTACCTCGACGACGCCAGCGGGCAGCGGCTGCTGCTGTCCAACGAGGCCGATCTGGACCGGGTCGACGAGGTCCGGGCGGGCTGCGACGCGATCCTGGTGGGCGCGGGCACGGTCCGCAGCGACGACCCGCGGCTGCTGGTCCGCTCCGCGCGGCGCCGCGCCGCGCGTGTCGCGCGCGGCCTGCCCGCCTCGCCGACCCGGGTGACGGTGACCGGCTGCGGTGACCTGGACCCGGCGGCCCGCCTCTTCACCACCGGCGACACCGACCGGATCGTCTACTGTGCCACCGCGGCCGTGGCGAAGACGGGGGAGCGGCTGGCCGGCCGGGCCACCGTGGTCGACGCGGGCGAGCCGGTGGACCCGGCGTGGTTGCTGGCGGACCTCGCCGCCCGGGGCGTGCGCCGGCTGATGGTGGAGGGCGGGGCGAGCGTGCTCGGGCAGTTCCTCACCGCCGGCCTCGCCGACGAGCTGCAGCTGGTGGTGGCCCCGTTCTTCGTCGGCGACCGGCGGGCGCCCCGGTTCGTCGGCGACGGGCGGTTCCCCTGGCACCCCGGCCGCCGGGCCCGGGTGGCGGAGACCCGCCAGATCGGCGACGTCGTGCTGGTCCGCTATGCGCTCTCGGAGCGCTGCGACGAGGCCTGAGCGGGCACCACCCCGAGCGCCTCGTCCACCCGCTCCAGCACGGCGACGTCGTCGTGGCCCACCCCCCGCAGCAGGTCGATGGCGGTCGCCCGGATCTGACCGACGATCATCATGACGGGCAGCGCCGGGTCGGACCCGACCAGCCGGCCGGCGACCCGTACCGCCGTCATGGCCGCCTCGTCGGCCCGTGCCGCGTGCCGGTCGGCGCCCTCGCCGGTCAGGTCGGTCGCGACCGCCTCGCCCGCCGCGCGTACGGCGGCGGCCAGGGCGGGGATCGCGTCGCCGAGTTCCGGCGGCGTCCGAGTGCGCAGCCGGGTCAGGGTCACCCCGGCGCGGGCCAGTACCCGCACGTTGCGCACGGCGTAGTCCAACTGCCGGGTGGTCGCCTCCACCTCCCGCACCTGCCCGACGTGCCGTCGCCGACGCACCCGGAAGCGCAGCGTCTCCCCGGTGGCCCGTACCGCGGTGCGCAGCCGGTCCACGCACTCGTCCAGCCGCCGGGCCCGCTCCAGCACCGCCCGGGCGGCGGTCTCGTCGCACCGGGCGAGCGCGTCGTCGAGCTCGTCGAGCAGTTCGGCGAGGTCGGCGAAGCTCTGCCGGGCCTGCACGACCAGCGGGGCGAGCGGGTCACGGACCACCAGGAGCTGGCTCGCCGCCAGCGCGACCGCGCCGCCGATCAGCGCGTCGACGAACCGGAACGGCATCAGCGTGCCGCTGGGCGCGGCGACCGCCACCAGGTACATGGCGGAGACCGCCGCCTGCACCACGAGGGTGGTGCTCGCGCCGATCGCCACCATCAGCCCGATGGTCAGCAGCAGGACCAGGAAGACGGTGCCGGTGCCCGGGCCGAGCGCGTACACCAGCAGTTCGGCGACGAGCACGCCGGCCGCGACACCGAGCAGGATCTCCACCGTCTGCCGGACCCGTCGTCCCCGCGCCTCGCCCAGCACGACCAGCGCGGCCGTGGGCGCGAAGAACGGGTCCGGGTGGCCGATCACCCGCGCGGCGAGCATCCAGGCGACGGTCGCGGCGAGGGCCAACTCGACCACGGTCATGCCGTCGCCGCGGATCCGTGCGCGCGCGTCCCGCCACCACTGCCGTAGCACCAGTTCCCCTTTCCGGTGGGCCGGTCCACACCGGAGCCCCCGCCGAGCCGGCGTCGGTGCCGCCCCGGCGGGCCTCCCGCTGTCGGGGGCCAGGCTCGACGATCGCCTCTACCCCCGCCGGGACCCCGGTAACCGTGCTGGTCAATCGCGATGTGGCGGGCCCGTCGGGCCGCCGCCGTCGCGCGCCGGCCGCCAGCGTTCGCGCGCCGCCCGGGCTGTGCATACTTGCCCGGTCGATGTTGTGCCGGCGGGCGGGCCCCCGGCTGCTGCGCGAGGTGGTTGTGGTGGTCGAGAAGACGGGGACGCGGCGTGAGCGCGCGGCCGGTGGCGCCGCGGCGATGGCCGACCCGGGCCTGCGGCAGCTGCTGGCGGGCCTGACGGCGGTACGCGACGGAGACTTCGGCACCCGGCTGCCGGAGGACGCCGACGGCCTGCTCGGGGAGATCGCCACCGTCTTCAACGGCATGGTGGACCAGCTGTCGCTGTTCACCTCCGAGGTGACCCGGGTGGCCCGGGAGGTGGGCACCGAGGGACAGCTCGGCGGCCAGGCCGAGGTGCCCGGGGTGTCGGGCACCTGGAAGGACCTCACCGACTCGGTCAACGCCATGGCGGGCAACCTGACCGACCAGGTACGCGACATCGCCGAGGTGGCCACGGCGGTGGCCCGGGGCGACCTGTCGCAGAAGATCACGGTGGACGTGCGCGGCGAGATCCTGGAGTTGAAGATCACCATCAACACGATGGTGGACCAGTTGTCGTCGTTCGCCGACGAGGTGACCCGGGTGGCCCGCGAGGTCGGCAGCGAGGGTCGCCTCGGCGGCCAGGCCGAGGTGCCCGGGGTGGCCGGCACCTGGCGCGACCTCACCGACTCGGTGAACTTCATGGCCGGCAACCTGACCAGCCAGGTACGCAACATCGCCCAGGTCACCACGGCCGTGGCCCGGGGCGACCTGTCGCAGAAGATCACCGTCGACGCCCGGGGCGAGATCCTGGAGCTCAAGAGCACCATCAACACGATGGTGGACCAGTTGTCGTCGTTCGCCGACGAGGTGACCCGGGTCGCCCGCGAGGTCGGCACCGACGGGCGGCTCGGCGGCCAGGCCCAGGTCAGCGGCGTGGCCGGCACCTGGCGCGACCTCACCGACTCGGTGAACTCGATGGCGGTCAACCTCACCGACCAGGTGCGCAGCATCGCGCAGGTGGCCACGGCGGTGGCCCGGGGCGACCTGTCGCAGAAGATCACGGTCACCGCGCACGGGGAGATCCTGGAGCTGAAGAACACCATCAACACGATGGTGGACCAGTTGTCGTCGTTCGCCGACGAGGTGACCCGGGTCGCCCGCGAGGTCGGCACCGAGGGCCGCCTCGGCGGCCAGGCGGACGTCAAGGGCGTCTCCGGCACCTGGAAGGACCTCACCGAGTCGGTCAACGTCATGGCGGACAACCTCACCGCCCAGGTGCGCAGCATCGCCGAGGTGACCACCGCCGTGGCCAAGGGCGACCTGACCCAGAAGATCCGCGTCGACGCGCGCGGCGAGATCCTGGCGCTGAAGGAGACCATCAACACGATGGTCGACCAGCTCTCCGCGTTCGCCGACGAGGTGACGCGGGTGGCCCGCGAGGTGGGCACCGAGGGGCGCCTGGGCGGCCAGGCCCGCGTGTCCAACGTCGGCGGCACCTGGAAGGACCTCACCGACAACGTCAACGAGATGGCCAACAACCTCACCAACCAGGTGCGCTCGATCGCGCTGGTCGCCACCGCCGTCGCGCAGGGCGACCTGAGTCGGCAGATCACCGTGGAGGCCAAGGGCGAGGTGGCCGTGCTCGCCCAGACCATCAACACGATGGTCGGCACGCTCGGCGCGTTCGCCGACGAGGTGACGCGGGTGGCCCGCGAGGTGGGCACCGAGGGGCGCCTCGGCGGCCAGGCGCGGGTGCCGAACGTGGCCGGCACCTGGAAGGACCTCACCGACAACGTCAACTCGATGGCGAACAACCTCACCGGTCAGGTGCGCAACATCGCCCAGGTCACCACCGCCGTGGCCCAGGGCGACCTCACCAGGAAGATCGACGTCGACGCGCGCGGCGAGATCCTGGAGCTGAAGACCACCATCAACACGATGGTGGACCAGCTGTCGTCGTTCGCGGCCGAGGTGACGCGGGTGGCCCGGGAGGTCGGCAGCGAGGGCCGCCTCGGCGGGCAGGCCGAGGTCGAGGGCGTCTCCGGCACCTGGAAGCGGCTCACGGAGAACGTCAACGAGCTGGCCGGCAACCTCACCCGCCAGGTGCGGGCCATCGCCGAGGTGACCAGTGCCGTGGCCACGGGCGACCTGACCCGCTCCATCACGGTGGACGCCCCCGGCGAGGTCGGCGAGCTGAAGGACAACATCAACTCGATGGTGGAGTCGCTGCGCGAGACCACCCGGACCAACCAGGAACAGGACTGGCTCAAGACCAACCTGGCCCGCATCGCCGGCCTCATGCAGGGCCACCGCGACCTGGACGTGGTCGCCGGGCTGGTCATGAACGAGCTGGCCCCGCTGGTCTCCGCGCAGCTCGGCACGTTCCTGCTGGTCGACGACGGCCCCGGTGGGACCGGCCTGCGGGTGGTCGGCGGGTACGGCCACGACACCTGCGGGCGCCGGTACGCCCTCGGCGACTCCCTCGTCGGGCAGGCCGCGCTGAGCAAGCGGGCCATCGTGGTGGACGCCGTGCCGGCCGACTACGTCACCGTCTCCTCCAGCCTCGGCGCTGCCGCCCCGCTGCACCTGGTGGTGCTGCCGATCCTCTTCGAGGACCAGGTGCTCGGTGTCATCGAGCTGGCCAGCATGAGCCGCTTCACCGAGGTGCAGCGCGACTTCCTCGACCAGCTGACCGAGACCATCGGCGTCAACGTCAACACCATCGTCGCCAACGCCCGTACCGACGTCCTGCTCACCGAGTCGCAGCGCCTCGCCGCGGAGTTGCAGGCCCGTTCGGAGGAGTTGCAGGCCCGCTCCGAGGAACTCCAGCGCTCCAACGCCGAACTGGAGGACAAGGCGGCCCTGCTGGCCCGGCAGAACCACGACATCGAGACGAAGAACTCCGAGATCGAGCAGGCCCGCCAGGAACTGGAGGCCCGCGCTCAGCAGCTCGCGCTCGCCTCCAAGTACAAGTCGGAGTTCCTCGCCAACATGAGCCACGAGTTGCGTACGCCGCTGAACTCGCTGCTCATCCTTGCCCAGCTGCTCGCGCAGAACCCGAACCGCAACCTGACCGCCAAGCAGGTGGAGTACGCCACGGTCATCCACTCGGCCGGCACCGACCTGCTCCAGCTCATCAACGACATCCTCGACCTGTCCAAGGTGGAGGCCGGCAGGATGGACATCAACCCGGAGACCTTCGAGCTGGCGGCGCTGCGCGACTACGTCGACGCCACCTTCCGGCCGCTGACCACCCCCCGGGGCCTCGAGCTGGAGATCAGCACCGGGCCGGACGTGCCCGCCCAGCTGCACACCGACGAGCAGCGGCTGCGGCAGGTGCTGCGCAACCTGGTCTCCAACGCGGTCAAGTTCACCGAGAAGGGGCGGGTGCGGCTGCACATCGAGCGGGCCGCGCCGGGCGAGCTGCCCGAGGGGCTCGCCCGCACGGAGACCGTCCTCGCGTTCCGGGTCATCGACACCGGCATCGGCATCGCCGCGCAGCACCTGACCGCCATCTTCGACGCCTTCCAGCAGGCCGACGGCACGACCAGCCGGCGGTACGGGGGCACGGGCCTCGGGCTGTCCATCAGCCGGGAGATCGCCCACCTGCTCGGCGGCCGGATCCAGGCGCACAGCGTGCTCGGCCGGGGCAGCACGTTCACCCTCTACCTGCCCGTCGGGCCCGTGCCCGCCGGGACCGGAGCCGCAGCGTCCACGGACGACCGTCCCGACGCGGCCGTCGTCGACCGCCCGGCCGGCACGCCCACCGCGCCCGGTCGCGCCGGCGCACTGCCCTGGACGCCGCCTGCCGCCCTGCCGCCGGCCGTGGCCCTCCAGCCCGGCGAGGTCCGCCGGATGCTGGTGCTGGAGCGCCACGACAAGGGGCTGCTGACGCTGCTCGCCCAGGGCGTCGCGGCGGACCTGGGCGACGCGCACCCGCCGGTGGAGATCTCCACCGCGGTGGACGCCGCCTCGGCGCTCGAGGCGCTCGCCGCCGGGGGGCACCACCTCATGCTGCTCCAGCTGGACCTGCCCGACGACGGCGGTACCTCCCTGCTGAAGGCCCTGCACGGCGACCCGGCGCTGCGCGGCGTGCCCGTGCTGGCGTACCACGGTCACCAGCTGCCGCCCGGCGCGCAGTCCCTGCTGCAGGCGCTGGCCCACGAGCGGCCGCTGGAGATCCTGCGCAGCCTGGACGACCTGCGTGAGCGCATCGCCCTGCACCTCACGGCGGTGACCCCGGAGCGGGTGCTGCCGTTCGCCCCGGTGCTGCCCGACGTCCGACCCGTCGCCGACGCCCTGCCCGGCGAGCTGGCCGGGCGCAAGGTGCTGGTGGTGGACGACGACGCGCGCAACGTCTTCGCGCTGACCAACATCCTGGAGCTGCACGGCCTCGACGTGGTCTACGCGGAGAACGGCCGGCAGGGCATCGAGACGCTGATGCGCCACGACGACATCGACCTCGTGCTGATGGACGTGATGATGCCGGAGATGGACGGCTACGCCGCGACGGCGGCGATCCGGGCCATGCCCCGCTACGCGGACCTGCCAATCATCGCGGTGACCGCGAAGGCGATGCACGGCGACCGGGAGAAGAGCATCTCCTCCGGCGCCAGCGACTACGTCACGAAGCCGGTCGACGCCGCCGACCTGCTGCAGTGCATCCACCGCTGGCTGCACGGCTGACTCAGGACCGGCCGGCCTCGAACGTCTCCCGGTCGAGGAAGAGCAGCCGGGCCCGCTTGCCGTTCAGGTCGACCAGCGGCCCGGCGACGAAGCCGGTGCGCAGGAGCCGGTCCACCGCCTTGTCGTTGCGCGCGTCCGGCTCCATCACGACGCGCCGGTGTCGCGGGTCGGCGAAGACGAAGCCGAGGAACACGCGCAGCAGGGTGCCCGTGAAGCCCCGCTCGAGGGTGTCGGGCGGGCCGATCAGCAGGTGGGCCCCGTGGTCGCCGGGCTGGACCGGGTAGCACTCGCCGACCGGGTCGGCGGCGGGCTCGTAGGTCTGGAACAGGGCGACCGGTGTGCCGTCGCGGTGCGTCAGCCAGGCGTGGTGGGTGGGCAGCGAGTCGAGGTAGCGGTAGATCTCCTCGACCCGCTCCCGGCCGGCGTCGCGCATGCCCCAGAACCGGGCGCGTTCCTGGCTGACCCAGGAGTGGATCAGATCGATGTCGGTGTCGGGATCGACGGGTCGGATCGTCACCCGGCCGAAGCCGTTGACGTCCTGGCGGTAGGTGCTGGCGAGATCACGCATCGTGTGCCACCGTACGATGATTGGCGTCGATGCGCGAGCATGTCGGCCCCCGGCGCGGCGGCGACCGGGCGGCGGCCCCGGCCGGCCTCGCGCGCGCCGGTCACGCGCCGGCGGCGGCCACCATCGGGGCGCTCGTGGCCCGACGGCGGGCGGCGGGCACCACCAGGGGCGTGCCCGACTCCGGATCGTCGATCACACGGCAGGGCAGGCCGAAGACCTCCTGGACCAGCTCGGCGGTGACCACCTCGCGGGGGGCGCCGGCGGCGACCACCCGTCCCTCGCGCATCGCGATGAGGTGCGTCGCGTAGCGGGCGGCGTGGTTGAGGTCGTGCAGCACCGCCACCAGCGTGCGGCCCTGCTCCTCGTGCAGCCGGGCGCAGAGGTCGAGGACCTCGATCTGGTGGGCGATGTCGAGGTAGGTGGTCGGCTCGTCGAGCAGCAGCAGGGGGGTCTGCTGGGCCAGCGCCATGGCGATCCACACCCGCTGCCGCTGCCCGCCCGAGAGCTCGTCGACGGGCCGTTCGGCCAGGTCGGCGACCCCGGTGGCGGCCATCGACTGGGCGACCACCCGCTCGTCCTCGCGCGACCACTGCCGCAGCAGCCCCTGGTGCGGGTAGCGGCCGCGGGCGACGAGTTCGGCGACCCCGATGCCGTCCGGCGCGACGGACGTCTGCGGCAGCAGCCCGAGGGTGCGCGCGACGCCCCGGGCCGGCAGCCGGTGGATGTCCTCGCCGTCGAGCAGCACCGCCCCGGCGGTCGGCTTCAGCAGCCGGGACAGGGCCCGCAGCAGGGTCGACTTGCCGCAGGCGTTGGGGCCGATGATGACCGTGAAGGAGTGGTCGGGCACGGCGACGGTCAGGTCCTGGGCGATGGTCCGCCGCTCGTAGGCGAGGGTCATCGCGGTGCCGCTCAGCCGGGACTGCATGCTCGGTGCTCCGTTCTCGTCGTGATGGGGCCGATCCTGCCCGGTCACAGCCGGCCGGCCCGGCGCTCGGTGGCCAGCAGCCAGACCAGGTAGGCGCCGCCGAGCACGCCGGTCACCACGCCGACCGGCAGCTGGTGCCCGGGGAACGCGCGCAGCGCGAGCTGGTCGGCGCCGACCAGGAGGAGCGCGCCGACGGCCGCCGAGGGCAGCAGGTTCGGCCCCGGCGCCCGGGTCATCCGCCGCGCGAGGTGCGGCGCGGTGAGGGCCACGAAGTTGACCGGCCCGGCGGCGGCCGCCGCGAGGGCGACCAGCAGCACCGCCGCCGCGAGCACGACCAGGCGCAGCCGCTCCACGCGTACGCCGAGGGCGGCGGCGGTGTCGTCGCCCATCTCGACCAGCCGCATCGCCGGCCCGTGGCCGGCCAGCACGAGGGGCACCAGCACCGCCAGCGCGATCAGCAGCGGCAGCGCGTTCGACCAGCCGCGCCCGTCGAGGCTGCCGGTGAGCCAGAGCACGGCGCGGGCGGCGTCCATCAGCGGGGCCCGGGTGAGCAGCCAGCCGTTGACCCCGGTGAGGATCGCCATGGTGCCGATGCCGACCAGGATCAGGCGGTAGCCGTGCACCCCGCGCCGCCAGGACAGCGCGTAGACCAGCGCGCCGGTCACCAGCCCGCCGACCACCGCCGACGAGGCCAGCGCCAGGCTGCTGCCGCCGAGGACCACCACGACCAGCGCCCCGGTCGCCGCGCCCTGGGTGAAGCCGAGCATGTCGGGGCTGCCCAGCGGGTTGCGTACCAGCGACTGGAAGATGGCGCCGGAGAACGCCAGCGCGGCGCCCACGCAGAGCGCGGTGACCACGCGGGGCAGCCGCAGTTCGGTGACGATGAACTCCTCGGCCGGGGTGCCCCGGCCGGTGAGGGCGCGCAGCACGTCGGCGGGGCTCATGGGGTAGTCGCCGCTGCCGATGGCGAGCACGCTGAGCGCCAGGGCCAGCAGGAGGCAGGTGACGCCGACGGCGATGGCGCGGGGACGCAGCCGCAGCGACAGTCCGTCGCGGACGCGGAGTGTGATCACGGGTGGGCCACCCGTCCGCGCAGCACCAGCCAGAGGAAGAGCGGCCCGCCCGCCACGGCGGTCAGGAGCCCGACCTGGAGCTCGCCCGGGCGGGTCAGCACCCGCCCCAGCACGTCGGCGCCGAGCAGCAGCACCGGTGCCAGCACCGCGCAGTACGGCAGCAGCCAGCGCAGGTCCGGCCCGGTGAGCGCGCGCACCAGGTGCGGCACCAGCAGCCCGACGAAGACGATCGGCCCGCAGGCGGCGGTGGCGGCGCCGCAGAGCAGCGTGATCGCGACGATGACGGCGCCCCGGATCAGGGCGGGCCGGGCACCGAGCGCGCGCGCCGCGTCGTCGCCGAGCGCCAGGGCGTTGAGGGGGCGGGCGACGGCCAGGGCGACCAGCAGGCCCACCGCCATGAACGGCGCGACCGTGCGGACGGTCGACGGCTCGGCGCTGGCCAGCGAGCCGACCGTCCAGAACCGCAGCCGCTCCAGCGACGCCGTGTCCATCAGCATCACCGCGCTGACGTACGAGTAGAGGGTGGCGTTGAGCGCCGCGCCGGCCAGGGCCAGCCGGGCGGGGGTGGCCCCGCGCCCGCCACCGACCGCGTACACGGCGGCGGTCACGGCCGCCGCGCCGAGCAGCGCGAACCACACCTGCCCGCCGACGCCGCCGATGCCGAACAGCAGCGCCCCGGTGGCCACCGCCGCCGCGGCGCCGGCGTTGATGCCGAGCAGGCCGGGGTCGGCGAGCGGGTTGCGGGTCAGCGCCTGCATCACCGCGCCGGCGACGCCGAGCGCCGACCCGGCGAGCAGGCCGAGCAGCGTACGCGGCAGCCGCATGCGGTGCACGACTGCGTACTCCGAGGCGCCGGGGTCCAGCAGGCCCGACCACACGTCGGTGAGGGGGAGCTGTTTGGCGCCCACGGCGATGCTGAGCACCGCGACGGCCGCGAGCAGCAGCACCGACGCCGCGAGCCCGGCGGCCCGCAGCGCGGCGCGTCCGGGTCGGCGTACGGCCGGTGGTGCCGGCGGGGCCCCGACTCGGGGAGAGAGGGTGGCGGACAGTGTGGGCTCCCGATGTGGTGCGGATTTCCGAACGGGACTTGACAGCCGTTTAGGTTAGGTTAACCTAACCCCGCTGTCCATGGTCATTCGCCCGACCCTGATCGAAAGACACCACCATGCCGCATCCCGTGTCCGCCCGCCGCCTCTCCCGCCGGGGCCTGCTCGCCGCCGGTGGCGCCGCCACCCTGGCGGCCCTGCTCGCCGGCTGCGGTGGCGACGAGGACTCCGCCACCCCCGCCGCCAAGGGCTCCGACGGGCCGTGGTCGTTCACGGACGACCGTAACGAGAAGGTGAGCGTCCCCGCCCGCCCGACCCGGGTGGTCGCCTTCACGGGGGTCGCCGCCGCGCTGGTGGACTTCGGGCTCGACAAGCAGATCGTCGGGGTGTTCGGCGAGACGAAGCGCGCGGACGGCAGCAAGGACCCGCAGGCCGGCGACCTGAACGTGGAGTCCGTGGAGATCCTCGGCAACGTCTGGGGCGAGTTCAACCTGGAGAAGTACGCGGCCCTGCGGCCCGAATTGCTCGTCACCCACATGTACGACCCGGGCGCCTTCTGGTACGTGCCGGACGAGAGCAAGGGCAAGATCCTCCCGCTCGCTCCCGCCGTCACCGTCACCACCGCCCGGGTGCCGATGACCAAGCCGATCGAGCGGTACGCGCAGCTCGCCGAGGCCCTCGGCGCCGACCTGTCCGCGAAGAAGGTCACCGACGCCAAGGCCCGCTTCGAGGCCGCCGCCGAGTCGGTGCGCCAGGCGGTCAAGGCGAACCCGGGGATCAAGGTGATGGCCTGCTCCGGTAGCCCCGACCTGTTCTACGCCTCCAACCCCAAGGTCAGCACCGACCTGATGTACTTCGCCGAGCTGGGCGTCGACATCGTCGTCCCGACCAAGCTCGAGGCCGGCGACTACTTCGAGGCCCTGAGCTGGGAGAACGCGGGCAAGTTCCCCGCCGACCTGCTCCTGCTCGACAACCGCAACACCGCCCTGCAGCCCAAGGACCTGGCCGCCAAGCCCACCTGGCAGCAGCTCCCCGCGGTCAAGGCCAACCAGGTCACCGCGTGGGACGCGGTGCCCCGCTTCTCGTACGCTGGCGCGGCGCCGCTGCTGGAGAACCTGGCCACCGCCATCAAGGGCGCGAAGAAGGTCACCTCGTGACCACCGCCGTCGCGGTCCAGTACCGCCTCTTCGCCGCGCAGGTCGTCGGCGCCCGCCGCGTCGGCGCGTCCCTGGTCCGGGTCACCTTCGGCGGGCCGGAGCTGGCCGACTTCGCCGGCGGGGGCCGGGACCAGAGCGTCTCGCTGTTCCTGCCGCACCCCGGTCAGCCCGAGCCGGTGCTCCCCGCCGGGGCGGGGGAGGACTGGTTCGGCGCCTACCGGGCCATGGACCCCGACGTGCGCGCGGTGATGCGGTCCTACACCATCCGCGAGCAGCGCCCCGAGCTGGCCGAGGTGGACATCGACTTCGTCAGCCACGGCGACACCGGCCCCGCCTCCCGCTGGGCCCGGCACGCCCTGCCCGGCGACCGGGTCGTGCTGCTCGGCCCGGCCGTGCACGACAACCGCAGCGTCTGCTTCCGCCCGCCGGTCGGCACCGACTCCGTCCTGCTGGTGGCCGACGAGACCGGGCTGCCGGCCGCCGCCGGTATCCTGGCGTGGCTGCCGCCCGGCACCCCGGTGCGGGCCTGGATCGAGGTCCCCGACGCGGCCGACATCCAGGAGTTGCCCACCGAGGCGCGGGCCGAGGTGCGCTGGATCGTGCGGGGGGCCACCGCCCCCGGCAGCACCCTGCTGGCGGACGCGGTGCGCGCCGCCCGGCTGCCGGCCGGCAGCCCGTACGCCTGGATCGCCGGCGAGTCGTCGATGGTGCGCTCGGTGCGCCGCCACCTCGTCGGCGAGCGCGGCCTGGACCGCCGCCACGTCACCTTCTCCGGCTACTGGCGCCGGGGCGCCTCCGAGGAGGACCTGCGCGCCGAGGCCACCGCCAAGGCCGCCGCCTGACCGACGCCCCGCCGCGCGCCGGATCCCACCTGCCGAGGGAGGGCTCCGGCGCGCGGCGGCACGTCGTGCCGGTCAGAGCTCCCGGTACAGGACGTGCAGGCCCACCCGACCGAGGGTGGGATGACGGAACGCGCCGGGCACCGTGCCCACCACGGCGAACCCCTCCCGCCGGTACAGCTCCACGGCGGTGGCGTTGCTCGCCACCACCGCGTTGAACTGCATCCCCGCGTACCCCCGCTCGCGGGCCCAGTCGAGCGCGTGCCGGCACAGCGCGGTGCCCACGCCCCGCCCGCGCGCCGCGCGGGCCACCATGAAGCTCGCGGTGGCGACGTGCGATCCCGGCCCGGGGCGGTTGGTGCCCATCTTCGCCGTGCCGAGTACCGCGTCGCCGTCGACCGCGACCACCGTCCGGCCGGGCGCGGCCTCCACCCACAAGTCGTACGCCTGCTCGGCGGTCAGCCCCGGGTCGTAGGGGAAGGTCTCCTGCGCCCGAACCACTTCGTGGACTATCGGCCACACCTGGGCCCAGTCCGGCTCCTGGAACTCGCGGACGTGCATCCGGCGCATGCTAGGGGCGCCACGGGCACGGCGGCAAAGCGTTTACGCGCGGATCGCGGCTCCTTGTTTCATTGACCTACGACCGTTGCCCGGCCAGATCAGGACGCCCACGGTGGAGGCACCGGCCGCCGGTTGTCGACCGTGGAACCACACGAGCGGCGTGCGGGCACGGCCGTCGTTGGTAGCGTTCGCGGACATGGAGTCGCGAACGATCCACGTAGGAGCGACGGCGTTGCACGTGGGGGTGACGGGCCACGGCCCTGACGTCGTCGTCCTGACCGGTGGTCCCGGTTGTGTGCAGTATCTGGAGCGGGACGACATCGCGCCGCGTGACCACCGCGCCTGGTACCCCGAGCCGCGCGGCGTCGGTCGGTCGGGCGGCGGCCCCCACACCATGGAAGAAGCGATCACCGATCTTGAGTGCATCCGTGCGGCGGTCGGTGTCACCAGCTGGATCGTGGTGGGCCATTCGTGGGGTAGTGATCTCGCCGTGCGCTACGCGGTCGAGCATCCGGAGGCCGTGGCCGCGGTGGTCGGCATCGCCGGTAGGGGCCCCCAGCGTGACCGCACGTGGTCCGAGGCGTACCAGGCCGGTAAGGCCACGGAGCCCGTGGTCGACATCGACTGGGTGCCCGAGGTGCACGCCGCTCTCAGCGATTCGTTCACCGATTGGATCCATCGCCCCCAGCTGTGGAGCGGGCTGGCCGCCTGCGGCGTACCGATGCATCTCATCGCCGCCGGCGACGACATCCGCCCGTCGTGGCCCCTGGCGCAGATCGCCGCGCTCGTGCCGCGTGGGCGGTTCTCCACCGTGCCTCACGTGCCGCACGACTTCTGGTTCACCCACCCCGAGGTGTGGACCCGGACCGTCACGAACGCCTGCGCCGCTTCGACGGCGCGGGAGAGCGCAGCCTCGCACCTCTTTGCGGACCGGCGGGGCTCGTCGCCGCCGGGGCTGTCGTCGGCCGGCGGCTGACAGGCTAGTTTGCCTGGATGAGTCTCCTCGATGACGTCGCGAGCCGTGACAGTTGGCGATGCTGGGTGTGCGACGAGCCGGTCGACCCCGACATGTCGGTGAACGACCCGCGTGGTCCCAGCGTCGACAGCCGTACCGCCGACAGGAAGGCCAAGGTCGCCGAGCGACTCGCGCACCGTGCCTGCAACACCCGCAAGGGCGCTGTCAAGGTGGTCATCGCCTGGCCGGACCACCTGCACGTGGTGGAGCCCGCGCCACTGATCACCGTCGCCGAGCGACTCGAACGCAAGGGCGGCCGCGAACTGGTCGCCCGCTGCCCGAGCAGGAAGGACGCCCAGGCGGCGGCGGACTGGCTGGTCGACCGGTTCTCCCGGCTGGTGCCCGGCCTGCCGGTGACCGCGAGCGTCGACGCGGGCGGCGGACAGTTTCTCGTCGCCCTGGCCGCCGGCCGCCGCTGACCGGTGGCCCTGGTCGGCGGACCGTCGCCGGCCAGGGTCCATCCGTGGCGATCAGTCCCTGGTCAGAAGGGGGGTGCGTCCTCGCCCATCAACGCCAGCACGACGCCTCCCTTCCCACTCTTGAGGCCCTGGACCACGACCTTGCCGGTGCTGCCGTCGGGCAACTCCAACGTGAAGGTCTTCCCGACCGCGTTCTTGGGGCCGTTACCGGCGCTGTTGGCGGGTCGGAAGTCGCCCGCCCACGGCGGGGTCCCACCCCTGCGGGCGGGCTCGGCGAAGAGGGCGGCGGTGCCGGGGGTCCGGGTGCCGTCGGAGGAGAGGAGCACTGAGGCGCTGCGATAGGTAGCCATATGCGGCAAGGCTATCCCGTACCGCGCCCGTTCGCGCCACCACAACCGCCGGGTAACGCGAACGGCTTCGAAACGGCCGTGGCGGGTTCCCACCCCTCGTGCCGTCTCCCGGACCTCGATTTCTCCGACGATGGTGTCGTATCGGGGCGTGGCCGTTCGTGGAACCAGTGTGCGGCGGTCGGCTGGGCGTCGGACACGAGGCGTCGGGCAAGGCCCCCGTCCGGGGGCTGAGAGGAGACGACATGACGGAATACCTGATCACCTTCAACGACGAGTGGGTGCCACCACACACGGCGGAGGAGATTCGCGAGAAGGGCAGGGCCGGCCGGGCCGTGATCGCGGACATGCAGGCCGAGGGTGTCCTGATCTTCAGCAACGGCGGACTCGACCGGTCCACCGCGGTGTGCAGCGTCGAAGCGGTCGACGGCAAGGCCGTCTTCACCGACGGCCCGTACGTCGAGACCAAGGAGCACCTCGGCGGCTTCGCCGTCGTGGACGTGCCCGACGACGAGGCGGCGCGATACTGGGCCGGCAGGCTCGCGACCGCGCTCGACTGGCCGCAGGAGGTGCACCGGTTCCGAGGTCCGGGGGAGGCCCGGCGTAACGGCTCCGGGGAGAGGTGAGCGCGGTGCCCAGATACCTGCTGTCCGTCTACGGACCGGCCGAGCACACCGAGTTCGGCGCCTACCCCTCCCGGGAGGCCATGCTGCGGGCGTTCGCCGACACCGGCGCCTTCAACGAGAGGCTCCGGCGGGACGGTCACCTCGTCTTCGCCGACGGCCTGGAGCCCGCGACGACCGCCACCACCGTCGACGGGCAGGGCGGGAGGCCGGTTCTCACCGACGGGCCCTACCTGGAGACGAAGGAGCACCTCGGGGGCTTCTGGGTCATCGAGGCGGCCGACCTCGACGTGGCCCTGGCGCTCGCCGCCGAGGGATCGAGGGCGTGCCGCGGCACGGTCGAGGTGCGTCCCTTCCGGGCCGAGGAGTCCGTCCGAGCGCTGCTGGCGCCGTGACCGGTCCCACCGTCGAGCAGGCGATCACCCGTGTCCACCACGAGGAGTGGGCGCGGGTGGTCGCCGGCCTCGCGCGCCGTTTCGGCGACCTCGACGTCGCCGAGGAAGCGACGGCCGAGGCGTTCGTGGCGGCTGCGGAACGGTGGCCGCGCGAGGGCGTCCCGTCCAGTCCCGGCGGTTGGCTCGTCACCACCGCGGCCCGCAAGGCGATCGACCGGCTCCGTCGCGAATCGCAGCGCGACGCCAGACACCAGGCGGCCCTGATGATGTACGACGACACCCCTGCCGAGCCGACCGGCCCGGTCGAGGACGACCGGCTCAGACTGATCTTCACCTGCTGCCACCCCGCGCTCGCGCTGGAGGCCCGGGTGGGGCTCACCCTGCGCCTGCTCGGCGGCCTCACCGTCCCCGAGATCGCCCGCGCCTTCCTGGTGCGGGAGACCACCATGGCGCAACGGATCACCCGCGCCAAGGCAAAGATCAAGGCGGCACACGTTCCCTACCGGGTGCCCTCCGCGGACGACATCCGCGAGCGGCTCGCCGGCGTGCTCGCGGTCGTCTACCTCGTCTTCAACGAGGGCTACCTCGCCAGCGAGGGGAACGACCCGGTGCGCGTCGACCTCACCGAGGAGGCGATCCGCCTCGGCCGCCTGCTGCGAACCCTCCTTCCGGACGACGGCGAGGTGGCTGGCCTGCTCGCCCTGATGCTCCTCACCGACGCCCGGCGGCCGGCGCGCGTGTCCCGCACGGGGGAGCTGGTGACCCTCGACGAGCAGGACCGCGGCGCGTGGGACCGCACCCTCATCGCCGAGGGCAACGCCCTGGTCCGCGAGCGGATCGAGGCGGTGGCGGCCGGCGGTGGCCCGCCCGGGCGCTACCAGTTGCAGGCCGCGATCAACGTGGTCCACACGGATGCCCCGTCCGCCCGGGACACCGACTGGTCCACCATCGTCGCCCTCTACGGCCGCCTGGTGCTGCTCGACCCCTCGCCGATCGTGCGGCTCAACCGGGCGGTCGCGGTCGCCGAGGTCGACGGCCCCGGGGTCGGGCTCGCCGAGGTCGACCGGCTCGCCGAGGTCCTCGACGGCTATCACGCCTTCCACGCCGCGCGCGCCGACCTGCTGCGGCGACTCGGGCGCGGCGGCGAGTCGCGGGCGGCGTACGACCGGGCCATCGGTCTCGCCGGCAACCCCGCGGAGCGCTCCTACCTCAGCCGCCGCCGCGACCAGCTCGCCGGCTGAGCGACACGCGGCCCGTGCGGCACCGTCTGCGGCAGATCCGGACGGGGGTGTCGAGGACGCCGGCGATCCCGGTCCGGGTCCGGCACGATGGGACGGTGGGCGAGCTACGCGGCTAGGAGGAGAGACGATGCAGGCCATCCAGAAGGTCCGCCATCGACAGGCCGACGTCGGCGGCCTGGAGGTGTTCTTCCGTGAGGCCGGGCGCCCGGGGCAGCCGACGGTGCTGCTGCTGCACGGATTCCCCAGCTCGTCGCACACCTTCCGCGAGGTCATGCCCACCCTGGCCGACGTCGCGTACGTGATCGCGCCCGATCTGCCCGGCTTCGGCATGTCCTCGTCGCCGACCGTCGACACCTACGACTACACGTTCGAGAACCTCTCCCGGACCGTCGAGAACCTGCTCGACCAGCTCGGGATCGAGCGCTTCTTCGTCTACCTGCACGACTTCGGCGCGCCGGTGGGATACCACCTGGCCACTCGCGCCCCGACCCGCATCCGCGGCCTGATCGTCCAGAGTGGCAACGCCCACGAGGACGGCCTCGGCGAGCAGTGGGACAGCGCCAGGGCCTACTGGGCCGACCCGACCGAGGAAAAGCGCGCCGAGCTGCCGGACTGGCTGAACTTCGCCGGCACCCGTGAGCAGTACCTGGCCGGGCTGCCCGAACACCTGCGCGCCCTGCACGCTCCCGAGTCGTGGCACCTCGACTGGGAGCGCATGAGCCGACCCGGCAACATCGACGCGCAGTTCGCGCTGTTCACCGACTACGCCAACCACGTCGCCCGCTTCGACGAGCTCGCCGAGTACCACCGCGCCCACCAGCCGCCGGCGCTCGTGCTGTGGGGGCGCCACGACCCGTACTTCGACGTCGACGAGGTCCTCGCCTACCACCGCGCCCTCGAGCGCATGGACGCGCACATCTACGACGGCGGGCACCTCCTGTCGGAGACGCACGCGGCTGAGTGCGCCGGGCTCATGCGGGCGTTCGTGCGCGACAACGCGTGAGCCGATCCGCCGCGGCACCGCTTCGGCCCGGATCTCGCGCACCGCGCCTCGCGGGGGATCCTGGCCGGTCGCCGCCCGGATCGTCTCCGGCGGCTCAGCCGAGGCGAACCTGGGCCGGGCGTTCGGGGCGGGTGGCGCCATCCAGCGTCGTGCCGACCGGGACGGCGGGCCGGGCCGGTACGACGGGCGCGTCCCGGCCGGTGCCCCGGTGGCCGTCCCCGTCGTGGCTCGACTCCTCGTGGTAGTCCTGCTCCACGTTGACCGACCACACGTCGTGCCGGGTGCCGCAGGCGATGTTCTCGGCGGTGAGCATCGCCGTCAGCATCGAGTGGTCCTGGTTGTTGTAGCGGTGCATGCCGTTGCGACCCACCGGGTGCACGTTGGGCACCTCGCGGGCCAACCAGTCCCGGATCACGTCGACGTTGCGCTGGTAGCGCTCGTCGTACACCGGGTACGCCTTCGGCATCCGCACCACGTGTCCGGCCTCGACCACTCCCGGCCGGACCAGGCCGAGCCGCTCCAGCTCGGCCGTCGCGGCGGCGACGAGTTCGGCGTCGGGCGTACGCCAGGTCTCGTCGTCCTCGAACACGAAGTACTCCATCCCGAGGCAGGTACGCCCGTCCTTGACCAGGTGCGGCGACCAGGAGCCGAAGTTCTGGATCCGGCCGACCTTCACCGCCGGGTCGTGCACGTAGATCCAGTTGTCCGGGAACGAGAACTCCTCCGGCACCACCAGCGCGACGGTCAGGAAGTCCCGGTACCGCAGGTCGGCGGCGGCGGCCAGCACCTCCGACGGGGCCGCCGGACGCAGCGCGGCGACCAGCTCGGAGATCGGCATCGAGGAGACGACGTGCGCGGCCGGCTCGGTGCGCCGTCCACCGGCCCCGTCGACGGTCACGGCGAACGCCCGGTGGCGTTCCGGGTCGCGGTGCACCGCGGTCACCCAGGTGCCGGTCTCCACCCGGCCGCCGCGCCGGCGGACCTCCTCGGCGCAGCGCTCCCACATCATGCCGGGGCCGAGCTTCGGGTACTGGAACTCCTCGATGAGGCTGGTCACGTCCTTGCGGTTGCGCCCGGGCAGCACCGCGTTGCGGACCGCCTTGGCCAACGACAGGTTCTTGATCCGCTGCGCGGCCCAGTCGGCCTGCAACCGGTCGGCCGGCATCCCCCAGACCTTCTCGGTGTACGTCTTGAAGAACATCGAGTACAGCCGCCAGCCGAAGCGGGCCGAGACCCAGCCCTCGAAGTGCGACTGGTCCTTCGGCGGGCGCAGCCGGGCCCGCGCGTACGAGCCCATGCACAGCGCGGCCTCCCGCACACCGAGGTTGCGCAGGGCATTCGTCGCGCTCAGCGGGTAGTCGAACAGGGCGCCCCGGTAGTAGATCCGGCTCATCCGGGGCCGCAGCAGGAAGTCCTCGTCGGGCAGGATCTCGTGCCAGAACTCCTCGACCCGGGTCACCTTGGTGAAGAACCGGTGCCCGCCGATGTCGAAGCGCCACCCGTCGCGCTCGACCGTGCGGCTGATGCCGCCCACCACCTCGTCGGCCTCGAACACGCGCACCGGGCTGTCCCGCCGCAGCAGCTCGTACGCCGCGGTCAGGCCCGCCGGCCCAGCGCCGATGACCACCGTGCCGCGCTCTTCGCCCATTCCGTCGCCCCCATGCTTCCGCCTCCGGAGGCGGCCCGCTTACCCGGGGAGGGCCGGAACTCACCCCGGATTCCCGTCCGTCCCGCCGGCCCGGCCGCCGGGCGGCGTTCCGGCCCCGCTGACGGCGGCGATCCGGCCGCCGGGCCGCCGTGCGGTTCCCGCGATGCCCCGTCGGCGGCGCGCGCGGTCGCGGCGACGTGTCAACGGGGCCGGAACGGGGATGTGGCACCGGGTCGGACGGCCGGATCGGGAGACGTGATGGACAGTGGGCGGGCCGTCTCGGACCGGTGGCGCGCGGTGTCCGGCCGGCTGGCCGGGCGTGGGCACGACCTGCGGCGGGCGGCGGCGCGGGCCTGCGGGCGGGTGCCGGCGCCCTGGCCGTACGTCGTCGCCGTCTTCCTCGGCACGAAGATCGTCCTCAGCGTCGTCGGGGTGCTCGCGCTGAGCGCCTTCGACGAGGTGCCCTGGGCGCCCCCGCCGGACGAGACGATGATGCGCGAGCAGCAGCGGGCCGTCTCCGGGCACCGCGCGGTCGCGCTCTGGTTCGCCTGGGACTCCTTCCTCTACGACCGGCTGGCCCGGCTCCCGCTCGACGAGCCGTGGCGCGACTTCGGCTTCCCCCTGCTCTATCCGTTCCTGGCCCGTCCGCTGGCCCCGCTGCTGGGCGGGGACACCGCGCTGGCGCTGCTGCTGGTGGCCAACGTCGCGTTCCTGCTGATGCTCTACTACGCCCATCGGCTGGGCGAACGGCTGCTCGGCGACGACGTCGGCGCCCGGCGCTTCGTCCGCTACCTGGTGCTGCTGCCGGCCGGGTTCCTGTTCCAGGCGGCGCTGACCGAGTCGCTGTTCCTCTGCCTCGCCCTCGCCGCCTTCCACTACGCCGAGCGGCGGCGCTGGCTGCTCGTGGGCGTCGTCGGCTTCTTCCTGGCGTTGAGTCGCTCGGTCGGGTTCTTCGTCGTGCTCCCGCTGGCCCTGGTGCTGCTGCGCCAGCACGGCTACCGGCTGGGCCCGCGCGCCTGGTGGGGGTACGTGCGCGCGGGCTGGCCGCTGGTGCTGCTGCCCGCCGGCTGGCTGACCTTCATGGCGTTCTGCCGGTGGCAGGGCGGCGACTGGTTCGCCTACAAGCACGCCCAGGAGACGGGCTGGGGCATCCGCGTGCAGAACCCGCTGGCGGTGCTGTGGCACGGCCTGACCGCCGGCCCGCCCCGCGACGCCCTGCGGCTGTGGATCGCCGTGCTGGTGCTGGTGGTGCTGCTCGCGGGTGCCCGCCGGCTCGGGCTGCCCTATCTCGTGTACGGGCTGACCATGGTCCTGGTGCCGCTGTCGATGGGTCCGCCGGTGTACAAGAGCCTGCTGCGCTACCTGATCGCCGTCTTCCCGGTCGGTCTCGTGCTGGCCCGCTGGGCTCGCCAGGCCGGCGCCGACGCCTGGCTGACCGCCGCCCTGGCCCTGCTCCAGGGCGCGCTCTTCGTCACCTGGCTCGCCTACTGGACCCACTTCATCATCTGAGCCCGCCTACGTCGCCTGCTCGCCTGCCGGGGCGTCGTGCGTACGGGCGGCGACCGCGCGCACCAGCTCCGCCGACAGCGCGGTCGAGATCAGCGCCAGCCGCCGCGCGTCGGCCTCCACGTCGGCGTGCGCGACGGCCACGCTCTGGGACTCCAGGGCCGGATCCACCTCGCGTACCGCCGTCCGGCCGGACTCGTGGCGCCGCAGCGCCACCAGGATCGCCGCGGCCTCGCCGGCGGCGGCCGCCCGCTCGCGGCTCCAGCCGGCCGCCACCGCCCGCTCCCGGGCCGCGTGGGCCACGGATCCGTCCGGGGGACCCAACGCCCGCAGGCCGTCGCCGATCTCGACGCAGCGGCGGTAGAGCCGTTCGCCCGGGCGCCACGCCCACCGGGAGTCGACCTCCGGCCGGAGCGGGGGGTGCAGGGCGATGGTCGGCACCGCCCGGTACAGCAGGTACCACAGCGCGTGCAGCTCGCGGTGCGTCGCGTTCCTGCGCGGCCAGGCCCGGACGCCGTCGGCCGCCTTCCGGACCGTCGCCAGCACGAAGCTCGCCCCGATCAGCGACACCGACATCGTGATCAGCGTCTGCGTCGCGACCGGCTCGGGCCACGGTGGCGCGACCCCGGCCAGCTTGAGGCAGATGAACAGGGCCTTGTGCGCGACGAACCCGGCCCCGAAGGCCGCACCGGCGCTCAGCAGCCGCATGCTGGCCCTCAGCCGGGCGCCCGCGTACCGCGCGTATCCGGCGGACACCCGCAGGATGTCCACGACCGTCACCCCGAGGCAGGTCAGGAACGCGAGCATGTAGACGCCGACCTCGGGCAGGCCCCCGTACCGCTCGGCGAAGTGCAGGGGTTCCGACTCGGCGAAGCCGGCGCGGGCGAACATCGCGATCATCACGGCGAAGGCGACGGCGAGAAACCCGAGTCGCCGCGCCATCAGCCGGCGTGCCCGGCCCGGATCGCCCAGATGCAGGAAGAGGAACTGGATCGCCGCCGCGGCGAGCAGCGCGGAGCCGTGCTCGACCAGCTTGGCGAGATTGGGCACGCCCGAGGCCCGGTCGATCAGGCTGTGCACCGGAGCCCACCCGGCGGTGACGGCGACGCCCATGCCCAGGCAGATCGCCGCGCTCGCCAGGATCCTGGGGTTCGCCGGATCACGGCGGAGGGCCCTCAGCTTGACCGCGAGCGCCACCGCGGCGACGAGCGCCGCGACGACATGACCGACCGTGACGAGCACGCGAATCTCCCGCCTAGTCCGTCAACGTCGCGGCGATGCGGTGCATGACGGCGGCGGTGGCGTCGCCCAGCTCGTCGAAGGCCTCGGCCCCGCCACCGCCCTCGAGCCGCGCGCCCAGGTACGTCGCCAGCAACTCCGCGTCGTGCTCCTGCTGCTCGTCGAACGTGGCGGTGGAGCGGGCGAGCACCGCCCGGGCGCCTGTCAGGTCACCCGTCCCCGCGGGCTGCCCCGACGTCACCGCCCGCGTGGTGTGCCCCAGCGCGATGTGCATCAGCTCGTGCAGGATCGTCTGGACCCGCAGCACCGGTGAGGCGTCGCGGCTGAAGAGGACGTAGTCGGTCTCGGATGTCGCCACCCACAGGCCGCAGGGCCCGGCCCGCCCGTCGACGGTCATCGCGGCCAACTGGATGTGACGGCCTCGCCGCGTCTCGAGCGCGGACACCAGTCCCCGCACCGTGAGCGGCGCCGGCAGGTCCACGTCGAGCCGGCGCAACAACCGCGGTATCCGACGCTGTCGGTGCCACATGGCCTGCCTTCACTCTCCCCGCCGGGCCGCCGGCCCGAGAGACCCCGTGTCGTGTCACCTGCCCCGCCGGCGTCCGGCTTCGGACGGTGGCTGGCGCTCGTGCCGACCGCGACGGCGCAGGTGCGGGCAGCATAGCCAAGCGCGACGGTCCTGTGACGCCCCGAGAGGCGCGGAGCGTGGGAGGCCCACCGGTGGGATCGGCGGCCGACACCTGCCCGCGTCCGTGTCACGTGGCGGCGGTCGCGCAGGTCCGGGCGGGTGCGGCCGGCGGACCCGGCGGCGGTGCGCCGGGCGCCCGGACGGCCGGCAGAATGTGCGGCGTGCACGACGTCACCGCCCGTCCCGCCGGCCGCGCCGGCGGGTTGCTCGCCCGCGCCGTCACCGAGGTCTTCGCCCCGGCGCTCCTGGCCGCGCTGATGCCCGTCGTCGTGGCTCTGCACAGCTCGTCGCCCGTCGGGGTGGGCCTCGCCTGGGCCCTGGTCGGTTCCCTGTTCTGTTCGATCATCCCCAACAGCCTGATCTGGTGGGGCGTCCGTCGGGGCCGGTTGACCGACCACCACATCAGGCGGCGGGAACAGCGCCGGCGGCCACTGGCGTACGGGCTGCTCTCCGTCCTCGTCGGGCTGGCCCTGATGATCGGCCTCGGCGCCCCCGGCCCCGTCGTCGCGATGGTCGTCGTCATGTTCGCGCTCGGACTGGCCGTGACCGTGGTGAACCTGGTGTGGAAGCTCAGCATCCACGCGGCAGTGGCGGCCGGCGCCGCCGCGGTGCTGGTGATCGAGTTCGGGCCGGCGCTCGTCGTGTCGGCGCCCGTGGTGGCGCTGGTCGGCTGGTCCCGGGTGCGCCTGCGCGACCACACCGTGGCTCAGGTGGTCGCCGGCACCGCCGTGGGGATCCTCATCGCGGTCCCCACGTTCCTCCTCGTGCGGTGACGCACGGGGCCGAAGCTCTCACGCCCTGCCCCGCCCCGTGTTCTTGTTGCGCGCCTCCAGCGCGGCGACCTGCTCGACGATCGCGCGCAGGCTGGCCCTCGGCGCTCCCGGCGGCATGCGGCGCGCCAGGACGGTGATGGTCTCCAGATCGTCGTCGCCCTCGCCCTCCGTGGCCACCGCGTCGAAGAAGTAGCCCGGCGGCACCCGGAAGAAGTTGGCCAGTTGCTGGATGGCCGACCGGGTGGGGTTGTCCCGCTCCCCGCTCAGCAGGTAGTTGACGTAGCTCGTCGACAGCCCCGTGGCCCGGGCCACCTCGTCGGGCGAGTAGGGCTTGTCGCTGCCGGGCCGCCGACGCGTCTCGAACAGGTGCCGCAGCCGGGCGGCGAAGGAAGTCGACCCGTCGGCCCTGCCGCCGTCGGCCATGGCCACCCCTCCTGATCCAAGCCGAGATCGCCCACCATAGTGGCCAGGTGGGGCAGCGTCGCCACAATGGTTGCGAGGCGTGGCGGACCGTGCTTGACTGATCACGCCGACCACTGTTGTGGCAGTGACACCGTAGCGGACAACCATTGTGTTTGACAGGCCTGCCCCGCACCGGCACGCGTCGAATCCGCGCCGGCCCGTCGGCGACGACCGCCAGTCGCGGCAGAGGGGGACGGAATCGGGGGATGCGCAAGCCGCTCACGGCGCGCGCCTCACCGCACGCCGAGAAGCAGCCGGCAGGGGGGCCGCAGCCGGCACGGCCGCGCGCATCCGGGGGGCCGTCACCCGCGCGACCTGGCGCCAGGTGGCCCCGGGCGGCCGTGCCCGGGGCCACCGACCACGGCTGTCCCGGTGGCCGTTCAGCCGGCGGACGCCCCGGATCCGGCCGCCCGGGGGCGGACCGGAGCGACCTCGGGGGCCGGGCCGGTGCTGTCCCGGCGCACCACCTCGGCGGGCAGCACCTCGACGCGGGGCGCCGCCGCCCCCGGATCGAGCGCCAGCGACATCGCGCGGGCGCCCATCTCGACCAGGGGCAGCCGGACGGTGGTCAGCGCCGGGGTGACATCCCGGGCGATCGGCATGTCGTCGAAGCCGATGACCGAGACCTGTCGGGGCACCGCCACCGACCGGGAGCGCAACAGCGCGAGCGCGCCGATGGCCATCGAGTCGTTGAGCGCGACGATGGCGGTCAGCCCGGGATCCGCGTCGAGCAGGGCGGCGGTGGCGGCGACACCCCCGTCGCGGTCGAACTCGGCGTGCCGGACGCGGTGCTCGGGCAGGCTCAGCCCGTGCGCGGCGAGCGACTCCCGCAGCCCGGTCAGCCGGTCGGTGGTGGTGGTGAGCACCGCCGGCCCGGCCACCACCCCGATCGCCCGGTGGCCGAGCTCGTACAGCTCCGCGCCGACCAGCCGGCCCCCGGCGCGGTTGTCCGGCATCACGGCGTCGCCCGAGTGCTCGTGCCGGCCGATGACCGCGACCCGCCCGCCGGTCGCCTCGTACGCGGCGAGCTTCTCGTTGAGCAGGCGGGTGAAGGTGGCGTCGTGGTAGCCCGACCCGGCCAGGATGATCGCGGCGACCTGCTGGCCGCGCAGCAGCTCGACGTACTCCAGTTCGCGGTCCGGGTCCCGGTAGCTGTTGCAGATCGTCAGCAGCCGGCCCTGGTCGGTGGCGACCCGTTGCAGGCCCCGGGTGATCTCGGCGAAGTACGGGTCGGAGACGTCGTGCACGATGACGCCCACCGCCACCCGGTGCGAGCGGGCCAGCAGCTGGGCGTGCGCGTTGGGGACGTACTGCAGCTCGGCGACGGCGCGTAGCACGCGCTCGCGGAGTTCCTCGGTGACGGGCTTGCTGCTGCCGTTGATCACCCGGGAGGCGGTCGCGGGCGAGACCCCCGCCCGCCGGGCCACGTCGGACAGGGTCGCCACTGCCGCCCCCTCGGTCGTTTCTCGACGGCCGCGCCCCGGTGCCGGCCATCCGTCACCGTACCGCAGAGAAAGCCCTTCCCCGGCCCGGCGTCCCGGTGGGCGACGCCCGCCGGACAACGGGTTCGGCCGCCCCTTGCCTGAGGTGGCAGGCGTTCCCTACGCTGCCCAGGAAAGCGCTTGCCTGAGAACTGTCGCCCGGGGGCCTCCCGGCGGCGGCGCAGGCGTGGAACAGGTCGCCGCCGGCCGCCGTCGAGGTCGGCGGCGCCCGCGGAGGGAAGGAACACCATGACCCGCAGGTCGATAGGCATCATCGTCAACGGCGTCACCGGCCGGATGGGCTACCGGCAGCACCTGGTGCGCTCCCTGCTCGCCATCCGCGAGCAGGGTGGCGTGCCCCTGGCCGACGGCACGTCGATCTGGCCGGAGCCCGTCCTGGTCGGGCGCAGCGAGACCAAGCTCCGCGAGATCGCCGAGCGGCACGGGCTGACCGACTGGACCACCGACCTGAGCGCGGCGCTGGCCCGCGACGACGTCGAGATCTACTTCGACGCCCAGGTCACCCAGCAGCGGGAGAAGGCGATCCGCCGGGCGCTGGAGGCCGGCAAGCACGTCTACACGGAGAAGCCGCTGGCCGAGGACACCGAGGGCGCCCTCGACCTGGCGCGGGCGGCGCGCGCCGCCGGCGTGCGTACGGGGGTGGTGCAGGACAAGCTCTTCCTGCCCGGGCTGCGCAAGCTCAAGCGGCTCATCGACGGCGGCTTCTTCGGCCGGATCCTGTCGGTGCGCGGCGAGTTCGGCTACTGGGTCTTCGAGGGCGACTGGCAGCCGGCCCAGCGCCCGTCCTGGAACTACCGCGCCGAGGACGGCGGCGGCATCGTCGTGGACATGTTCCCGCACTGGCAGTACGTGCTGGAGGAGCTCTTCGGCCGGGTGCGTACGGTCTCCTGCGTCACCGCCACCCACGTGCCGCAGCGGGTCGACGAGGCGGGCCGCACCTACCCGGCGACCGCCGACGACGCCGCGTACGGCATCTTCGAGCTCGACGGGGGTGTGGTCGCGCAGCTGAACTCCTCGTGGTGCGTGCGGGTGCACCGCGACGAGCTGGTCGAGTTCCAGGTCGACGGCACCGAGGGCAGCGCCGTGGCGGGCCTGCGCGACTGCCGGGTGCAGCACCGGGCGGTCACCCCGAAGCCGGTGTGGAACCCCGACCTGCCGGTCACCGAGCCCTTCCGGTCGCAGTGGACGGAGGTGCCGGACAACGAGGAGTTCGACAACGGCTTCAAGGTGCAGTGGGAGGCGTTCCTGCGGCACGTCGTGGCCAACGAGCCGTTCCCGTGGGACTTCCTGGCCGGCGCGCGCGGCGTGCAGCTCGCCGAGCTGGGCCTGCGCTCGGCGCGCGAGGGCGCCCGCCTGGACATCCCGGAGCTGGACCTGTGAGCGCGAGGAGTGAGCCGGGTCTGCGAGCCCCGCAGTCGCGAACGGAGGGTGAGCCTGTGAGCGCGAGGAGTGAGCCGGGTCTGCGAGCCCCGCAGTCGCGAACGAAAGGTGGACCCGTGAGCGCTGCCGAGGTGGTGCTGCCCGGTGGGCGGCGGTACCGACTGAGCGGGGGCGCCGGCTTCGCGCGCCCCGCCGGGCCGCCGGCCAGCCGGATCGCGTACGCCGCCGCGCACGTGGTGGCCGATCCGGCGGCCGAGAACGTCCCCGGCGCCCCGGCCGTGCTGGACTGGGACCGCACCCTGGCGTTCCGGCACCACCTGTGGTCGTACGGCTTCGGGGTGGCCGAGGCGATGGACACCGCGCAGCGCGGCATGGGCCTGGACTACCCGGCCACCCGCGAGCTGATCCGGCGCAGCGCCGCCGAGGCCCGCGCGGTCGGTGGGCGGATCGTCGCCGGCGTCGGCACGGACCAGCTCCCGCCCGGCCCGGCGACCCTGCCCGAGGTCACCCGCGCCTACCGCGAGCAGCTCGACGACGTGCGGGCCGCCGGGGCCCGCCCGGTGCTGATGTGCAGCCGCCACCTGGCCGCCGCCGCCCGCGGTCCGGAGGACTACCTGCGGGTGTACGACGACCTGCTGAGCGCCGCCGACGAGCCGGTGGTGCTGCACTGGCTCGGCCCGATGTTCGACCCGGCGCTCGCGGGCTACTGGGGGTCGACGGACCTCGACGAGGCCGCCGACGCCGTGGTCGGGTTGATCAAGGCCCACGACACCCGGGTGGACGGGATCAAGGTCTCCCTGCTGGACGCCGACCGCGAGGTGGCGCTGCGCCGCCGGCTGCCCGAAGGGGTGCGCCTCTACACGGGCGACGACTTCCACTACCCGGAGCTGATCCGGGGCGACGCGAGCGGCCACTCCGACGCGCTGCTCGGGGTGTTCGCCGCGATCGCGCCGGCCGCCGCCGCGGCGCTCGCCGCGCTGGACCGGGGGGAGTTCGAGGCGTACGACGCGATCTTCGCGCCGACCGTGCCCCTGGCCCGGCACATCTTCGCGGCTCCCACCTGGCACTACAAGACGGGCATCGTCTTCCTGGCCTGGCTGGCCGGGCACCAGGACCACTTCACGATGGTCGGCGGTGCGCAGTCCGGCCGCTCGCCGGCGCACCTGGCCACCCTGCTCACCCTCGCCGACGCCGCCGGTCTGCTGCCCGACGCGGACCTGGCCGCCGCCCGCGCCCGGGCGCTGTTCACCGTCGCGGGGGTGGACCAGTGAGCGCCGGTCCTGTGAGTCCCGAGGTCGGGGGTCGCCCGGTGAGCGGAGATGGCGCGCACGCCCTGCGGCGGTTCTCGTTCAACCAGGCCACGTCGCAGCACTGGGCGCTGCCCGAGGTGGTCGCCGGCTGCGTCGCCGCCGGCGTGCCGGGTATCGGGCTGTGGCGGGAGCCGGTCGCCGAACACGGGCTGGCCCGCGCCGCGAAGCTGGTCCGCGACGCCGGCCTCGAGGTCACGTCCCTGTGCCGGGGTGGCTTCTTCACCGCCGACGGGTGGCGGGAAGAGAACCTGCGGGCCATCGAGGAGGCCGCCACCCTCGGCACCTCCGTGCTGGTGCTGGTCTCGGGCGGTCTGCCGGCGGGCAGCCGGGACGTCGACGGCGCCCGCCACCGGGTCGCCGACGCGATCGCCGAGCTGGCCCCGCACGCCGCCGCGGCGGGGGTGACCCTGGCGATCGAGCCGCTGCACCCGATGTTCTGCGCCGACCGTTGCGTGGTGTCCACCCTGGGCCAGGCGCTCGACATCGCCGAGCGGTTCGACCCGGGCGTGGTCGGGGTGGTCGTCGACGCCTACCACGTTTGGTGGGACGACACGGTGTACGCGCAGATCGCCCGGGCGGGGGCGCGGATCGCCGCGTTCCAGGTGTGTGACTGGGTCACCCCGCTGCCCGAGGGGGTGCTGCTCGGCCGGGCCCTGCCGGGGGAGGGCTGCATCGAGCTGCGCCGGCTGCGGGAGGCCGTGGACGCGGCCGGCTACACCGGGCCGGTCGAGGTGGAGGTCTTCTCGGCCGAGGTGTGGGCCCGGCCGGGCCGGGAGGTCCTGGACGCGTCGGTCGACGGATACCTGCGCCACGTCTTGTGCCCACGCTCCCGGCCGCTCGGTGGGCCCGCCCGGCGCCTGGGCGAACGCCGGCCCGCCCGGATCGCGGCCGGCCGCGATCCGGGCGACGATGAGGGGGTGACCGACCGACGGGTGCACCTCGACGACCTCGGCGCGTGGCTCATCAAGGGCAACGCGGACCGGGTCGACCTGACCGGCCGCTTCGCCCGCGATCCGCGGGTGACGGGCTGGTGCGTACGCCCCGGCTACCGCACCCGGCTGATGCGCGCCGGCCAGCCGGTGGTCCTCTGGGCGAGCGGCAGCCGTGGCCGGCTCGCGTACGGCGTGTGGGGCGTGGGGTCGGTGGCCGGCGCCGCGGTGCCGGGGGAGCCGGGCGAGGCCTGGACGGTGCCGTTGGACCTGACGGTCCTCGACGAGTCGCACCGGATCCCCCGGGGGCTCTTCCGGGCCGACGCCCGGCTGGCCGGCGCGGAGGTGCTGCGGCAGCCGCAGGGGGCCAACCCGTCCTTTCTCACCGTGGCCGAGTTCGCCGCGCTGCGCGAGCGGCTGCCGCCGGGCTGACGGCCGGCCCCGCCGTCTTCACCCGGCCCGTCCGGCTCTCTATGATCGGTGGAAATTGTCGCCGGAACGCCGGTCCCAGGACGGCAAAAACCTGCGGGCGCGTGACGGCGCGCCGGGAAGGGGTGGGCATGGCGCTGTCCGCGACCGTCCTCGCCGAGCTGCGCGGCATCGTCGGCCCGTCGCACGTGCACGACGCGGCCGGCGACCTCGTCGCGTACGCGCGCGACGCCACGCCGCTGTTCTCGCACCGACCCGACGCGGTGGTCTTCCCGGCCGACACCGCCGAGGTGGCCGCGGTGCTGGCGCTCGCCACCCGGCACCGGGTGCCGGTGGTGCCGCGCGGCGCCGGCTCCAACCTGTGTGCCGCGACCGTGCCGCTGCGCGGCGGGATCGTGCTGGTGCTCACCCGCCTGGGGGCCATCCTGGAGGTCAGCGCCGACGAGCTGCTCGCCCGGGTGCAACCGGGCGTGACCAGCGCCGCCCTGGCCGACGCCGCCGCCGCGCGAGGGCTGCTCTGGGCGCCCGACCCGGGCAGCCGCACCGTCGCTACCGTGGGGGGCACCATCGCCACCTGCGCGGGCGGGCTGCGCGGCCTGAAGTACGGCGTGACCCGCAACTACGTGCTGGGGCTGGAGGCGGTGCTGCCCACCGGCGAGGTGATCCGCACCGGTGGCCGGCTCTGGAAGGACGTCGCCGGCTACGACCTGACCCGGCTGCTCACCGGATCCGAGGGCACCCTCGCCGTGATCACCGAGGCGACCGTGGCGCTGCTGCCCGCCCCGGCGTCGGCGAACACCGGGGTCGCGTACTTCCGGACGCTGGCCGACGCGGGGGAGGCGGTCGCCCGGGTGATCCGCGCCGGCGTGGTGCCGGCGACGCTGGAGTTCCTCGACCGGTCCTGCATCGCGGCCGTGGAGGACTTCGCCCACCTGGGGCTGCGCGCCGACGCCGGCGCCCTGCTGCTCTTCGGCGACGACGGCCCACCCGACCTGGTCGCCACCCACCTGGACCGCATCGGCGCGGCCTGCGTCGAGGCCGGCGCGGTGGAGGTCACCACCGCCCGCGAGGTCGCCCAGGCCGAGGCGCTGCTGGCGGCCCGCCGCTGCGCGCTGCCGGCGCTGTCGCGCCGCGGCGGGGTGACCATTCTGGAGGACGCGACGGTGCCCCGGCCACGGATCGCCGAGATGGTCGACCGCATCGACGCCATCGCCGCCCGGCACGACGTCGCCGTCGCGACCTTCGGGCACGCCGGCGACGGCAACCTGCACCCCACCTGCGTGCTCGACTCGGCCGAGGACCACGAGGCGGTACGCCGGGCCGAGGCGGCCTTCGCCGACGTCTTCGCCGCCGCCATCGAGCTCGGCGGCACGATCACCGGCGAGCACGGGGTGGGGGCGGCCAAACTGCCGTTCCTCGCCGCCCGCCTCGGCGAGGACCAGCTCGCCCTGCTGCGCCGGATCAAGACCGCCTTCGACCCGGCGGGCATCCTCAACCCCGGAAAGCTGGGCTCGTGACCGGCGACGTGTTCGACCCGGAGCAGTTGTCGCGCTGCATCTCCTGCGGGTTCTGCCTGCCGGCCTGCCCCACGTACGCCATGACCGGCGACGAGGCGTCCTCGCCGCGCGGGCGGATCACGCTGATGCGGGCGTTGCAGGACGGCACCCTGCCCCCGGACGACGACACCCTGGCCGAGCAGTCCTCGTTCTGCCTGGGCTGCCGGGCCTGCGAGCCGGTCTGTCCGGCCGGCGTGGAGTACGGCAGCCTGCTGGAGCAGTGGCGGGTGCACCAGTGGCGGGGCTGGCGGCGACCGCCGGTGGCCCGGGCGCTGATGCTGCTCGTCGAGCAGCGGTGGCTGCTGCGGCTGTCGGGCCTCGTCCGCCGTGCCGCCCGCGGTCGGGCCGCCATCCCGGCGCGGGCAGAGCCGCCCCCGGCCGCGGCGGCACCCGCTCCCGGCTCCGCCGCCCCCGATGGGCCTGGCCCGTGCGGGGCGCACCTGATGCTGGGCTGTGTCGAGCGGGGGCTCTACCCGGCGGTCAGCCGGGCGGCGCACGCGCTCGCGCCCGAGCTGGCGGTCCCCACCGCCCAGGGCTGCTGCGGCGCGCTGCACGCGCACAACGGCGACCTGGCCGGCGGCGAGCGGCTGGCGCGGCGGCTCGGCGACGACCTGCCCGGCACGATCGTCACCACCTCCGGCGGCTGCGCCGCGCACGTCGCCTCCGTGCTCGGCTCCGACCGGGTGCGCGAGCTGTCCACCTGGCTGGCCGACCGGCCCGCCGGAGCCGAACTGCGGGTGGCCGGCCGGCGTGCCCGGGTCGCGCTCCAGGACTCCTGCCACCTGCGCAACGGCCTCGGTGTCTTCGCCGAGCCCCGGGCACTGCTGCGCCAGGTCGCCGACCACGTGGAGCTGCCCTCGGCGGCCACCTGCTGCGGGGCGGCCGGCACGTACTCGCTGCTGCGGCCGAGGGAGTCGCGGCGGATCCTGGACGCGAAGCTCGACGAGATCGAGGCCGCCGGGGTGGACCTGGTGGTGGTGGTCAACCCCGGCTGCCTGCGGCAGTTGCGCACGGGGCTGCGCCGGCGCCGGTCGAGGGTGCGGGCCGTGCACCTGGCCGAGTTGCTCGCCCGCGTCGAGTCGCCGTCGGGACCGGTCTGAGCGCTCCGGGTCGCCGGCGGCCTCACTCGGTGCGGATGCCGTCCGGGCGGGTCAGCCGCCACAGCGCCGGCAGGCTGACCCCCGTGACCAGCAGCACGACCGCAGCCCCGAGGCCGGTGGAGATGCCCAGCGCCGGCCAGGCGACGGTGACCGGCGTCTGCACCATGCGCAGCAGCACCGCGCCGAGACCGAGCCCGAACACGACGGCCAGGGCGAGCCCGATCGCCACAGGTACGGCGTTCTGCCACAGCACCGACCAGCTCAGTGTGGAGCGGCGGGTGCCCACGGCGACCAGCATCGCCAGCAGCCGGCGGCGCTCCCGCAGCTGCTCGAGCACGCCGACCAGCATGCTGGCCGCGATCAGCAGCAGGGTGACCACCGCGCCGACGTAGAGGCCGCGCTGAATGTTGACGAACTGGTTGGCCTGCCGGGTCTCGTGCAGTGTGAGCACCGAGGCGTACGGGTCGACGCCGAGGGCGGCGTTGCGGACGTGCTCCACCGCGTCCGGCCGGTCGGGCGCGAGCCGCAGGTACGCCTCCGCGCCCAGCGGCCCCAGTCGGGCGGCGTCGACCGCGCCGGGAGTGACCAGCACGCCGCCCTGCCGGTAGCCGGACGGGGCGGCGCGCACCGGCGCCTCGCGGGCGGTGCGGGGGACCCGCCAGGTCACCCCGCCGACCGTGACCGTGCCGCCCGGCCGGACGCCGATGGACTGGCCATCCGGATCGTCGACCAGGAACACGTCGCCGTCGGCGCACCGGTCGAGCCCGGCGAACTCGGCCAGCGCCGCGCAGTCGCCGATCCGCAGCGTGGCGTGCCCCCCGCCCGCCACCGTGGCCATGGTGGTCAGGGTGGCGGTGCTGGCGGTGACCCCGGGCGCGTCGGCCAGCCGGCCCAGCGCAGCCGGCCCGTCCGGTCGCGGGAAGAACTGCACCTGCACCTGGGCCCGGGAGGTGTCCTGCCCGGTGTCGAAGGTGAACTGGCCGGCGACGCCGGCGAAGAGCATCTGCAGGCCGATGGTGCCCGCCACGGCGACGGCGACGCCGTTGACCAGTCGCGCCGAGGCGGCACTGTCGAGCTGGAGGCGGCGCACCGCGAGCTGCCAGGCGACCGGGCCACCGCGCAGCCGGCGTACCAGCAGGTCGGTCAGCCAGGGCAGCAGGGTGACCACGCCGACCAGCAGCAGCACGGCGCCGGCCGCGGTCTGCCGTTCGCCGCCCAGTGGCGCGATCCCGGCGGCGCCGGCCAGCAGCAGCCCGAGTCCGGCGGCCGGCAGCAGCAGCCGCCACACCAGCCGACGGCGCACCGGCGTGGCGCGCCGGGTCACCCCGAGCGGCTCGACCAGCACGGCGCGCATCGACACCAGCGTCACCACGACGGCGAGCGCCGGCACCGCCAGCACGACGGCGACCAGCAGCGGCAGCGGCGGGCGCACGTCCGCGGCGTACACGCTCAGGTCCATCAGGGTGACCAGCGGCACCGCCTGCCGGCCGAGTGCGAAGAGCAGGCCGCCGGCCGCGACGCCGAGCAACGCGCCGGCGGCGGCCTCCCCGGCGGCGATCCGGCGGACCATCGCGGCGTCGGCGCCGATCAGCCGCAGCGCGGCCAGCCGCCGGTCGCGCCGCTCACCGCCGAAGCGCACCGCCGCGCCTAGGAACACCGCGATGGGCAGCAGCAGGACCACGAAGATGACGACCACCAGCACCATCAGTGCGGGGCTGAAGGCCTCGCCGGGCAGTCCGCCGCCGAACGCGTCCAGCCGGGTGGCGTTGTCGGCGGCGAGGGTGTCGCTGCCCAGGTAGTAGGCCAGCTCGCGGGGGCCCGCCAGCCCCTCGTCGGCGATGACGCCGGTGACCGTGGCCCCGCCGAGGCGGGGGGCGAACAGCGCGCCGTCGGCGGAGCCGAGCAGGCTGCGCAGGGCGGGGGAGACCAGCACCTCGCCGGCGCGGGGCAGCGCGGCCACCCCGGGCGGGGTGGGCGCGGCGGGCCCCTCGGGCCGCAGCACCCGGCCGCGGACCGGCTGCCCCCGGAACTCGGTGTCGGTCTGGCGGATCAGCAGGGTGTTCGCGGCGGCCGGGATCGGCTCGCCCATCCGCAGGTCGTCGCGGGCGTCGCCGCGCGCCTGCCGGGCGTCCAGCGCGCCGGGCACCGCGGCGGCGAGCAGCAGCATCGCCACGCCCACCCCGACGCCGACCGCGGTGAGCACCGCCCGCAGCCAGCCGTCCCGGCCGCCGGTGAACGCCATCCGGGCCCCCATGACCAGGTCGGCCGCGCGGTCGCGCAGGGGCGTCACGCCACGACCTCCAGGTCCCGGGTGCGGCCGTCGCGCACCACGACCTCGCGATCGGAGTATGCAGCGACCCGCGCCTCGTGGGTCACCAGCACCACGGCAGCCCCGGTGTCCCGGGCGGCGGCCGTGAGCAGCCGCATGACCCGCTCGCCGTTGAGCGAGTCGAGGGCGCCGGTCGGCTCGTCGGCGAAGATCACCCGTGGCCGGGTGACCAGCGCCCGGGCGATTGCCACCCGCTGCCCCTGCCCGCCGGAGACCTCGCCGGGCCGCTTGCCGGCGACCTCGGCGACCTCCAGGCGCTCGAGCCACCCGGTGGCCCGCCGCTCCGCCTCCCGGCGGCCGACCCGGGCCAGCCGCAGCGGCAGCGCGACGTTCTCCAGGCAGGTCAGCTCCGGTACGAGCTGGCCGAACTGGAAGACGAAGCCGAACTCCTCCCGGCGCAGCGCGCTGCGCGCCGCGTCGCTGAGGGTGGCGAGGTCGCGGCCGGCGTAGCACACGCGGCCGGAATCCGGCCGGGTGATGCCGGCGAGGCAGTGCAGCAGGGTGGACTTGCCGGAGCCCGACGAGCCCATCAGGGCCAGCACCTCGCCGGGGTGCACGCGCAGGCTGGCGCCGGCGAGCGCCCGGGTCGGCCCGAACGAGCGGTGCAGGTCCTCCGCGACGATCAGCGGCGCGCTCACGACCGCACCGCCGCGGCGAGTTCGTCGAGGCGGGCGGCGGTCAGCTCCAGCCAGCGCAGGTCGGCCTCCAGGTGGAACAGGGCGTGGTCGCAGACCAACTGCTCGGCGAGGTCGCCGTCGCGCTTGCGGCGGGTCAGCTCGCGCATCATCCGCAGGTGCTCGGCGCGCTGCACGTCGAGCACGTCGGCGGCGGGCCGGCCGGTGAGCAGGGCCAGCACCACCTTGGTGTAGAGGGTGCTCTGCAGGTACGGCTCGGGTTTCTCGGCCCGGGCCAGCCACTGCGCGACGTCGGTGACGCCGGCCTCGGTGATCGCGTACCGCTTGCGCTCGGGGCCCTCGCCGGGCTCCACCGACTCCACCTCGACCAGGCCGCCGCGCAGCAGCCGGGACAGGGTGGCGTAGACCTGCCCGTACGCGAGCGGGCGGGCGTGACCGAAGCGCTCGTCGTAAAGGCGTTTGATGTCGTAGCCGTGGCGGGGGGTGGCCTCCAGGAGGCCGAGGAAGGTCTGTCCGATCGACATGCCGGCGACTATACACACCGAGTATACGCGAGGTGTATAGCGGTACATTGCCCGCTCAGCCGTCTGCATCGGGAGGTCCACCGTGTTCGCCCTGTCCCTGACCGAGGACGCCGAGCTGCGTCCCCTGGAGCCCTGGCGGGCCGAGGAGTTCCTCGCCCACCTCGACCGGGCCCGCGCACACATCGCGCCCTGGGTGTCGCCCTCGTTCATGGTCACCGACCAGTCCGGTGCCCGGGCCGTGCTTCAGCGCTACGCGGACCTGTGGGCGCGGGACGCCGGCGGGATCTGGGGCATCTGGCACCGGCGCGTGCTGGTCGGCGGGGTCATGTTCGTCTCGTTCGACACCGCGTCGGGCGTCTGTGAGGCGGGCTGCTGGCTGGAGCCCGCCGGCGAGGGCCACGGGCTGGTCACCCGGGCGGTCGGCCGGATCGTCGACTGGGCGGTACGCGAGCGCGGCATCCACCGGATCGAGTGGCGCACCAAGCCGGACAACGCCCGCAGCATCGCCACCGCCCGGCGGCTGGGCATGCGCCTCGACGGGACGCTGCGCGAGGTCTACCCGGGGCCGGCCGGGCGCATCGACATCGAGGTCTGGTCGGTGCTGGCGCCCGAGTGGCGCGGCGTGCGGTCAGACGCCGGCGAGCACCGCGTCGAGTGAGCGGGGCACCCGGTCCGGCGCCAGCGCCGCCACGAGCAGCCGCGCGTACGCGCTCTTGCGACCGGACCGGGTGCCGAGGAAGCGGCGCAGCTGCGCCTCGACGGCGCGCCCCCGCTGGGCCGGCTGCCGTTGGAAGAGGTCGAACGAGCGCAGCTCGCCCTCGGCGGCGAGCACCGCCCGCACCCCGGCGACGCCGACCGCGCGGATCAGCTCCTCCTCCAGGTCGGCCACGCAGACGTGGAACCCGAGGGCCGCCAGGTCGGCCACGCAGACGTGGAACCCGAGGGCCGCCAGGTCGGCCCGGGACAGGTCGGCGCCGAGCCCGCAGCGTTCCAGCCCGCGCCGGAAGAAGCCCTCCTCGGCCTCGTCGTAGAGGCCCGCCAGCCGCAGCCCGCGTCCCGCCGGACCGAGCTGGTCGAGGAAGTGGCCGATGTTCGTCGCGCCGCCCATGGCAACGACCCGTACGCCGTCGGCGTCGAGGTCCCGGCCGCGGCGCGCGGCGAGGGTCTCCAGGGCCACCCGGTCGCTCGCCCCCTCGACGAGCACCACCGCCCGCGCGTCGACTTCGGCCGCCAGTTCACGGATGCCCTCCACGTCCGCCCTCCCGCCCACGGACGTCGTGCCGCCCGGCCGCGCGGCGCGGCGGCGGTCCGGTCCCGTGTCCGCCACCGGATCGTGGGCCGGGCCGGACCGCCGGCGCAACCGGATTGCGGCGGCGTGGGCCGAAGCGAGGGTCTTGCCTCGACCCCGGTGGCCGGGTCGGCGTGACCCGTCCGGGCCGCCGTCCGGGCCGGGCGGCCCGGACGGCGGCCCGCGCTCAGGGCAGCGACCGCAGGAACGGGCCGTGGCTCAGGCGGAACTCCCAAGCGTAGAACCGGTCCCAGTTGATCGACCAGGCCATCAGGCCCCGGAAGGCGGGGTTGGTGCCGCTGCGCGGGGTGTACGGGCCGCAGCCCTGCCCCTTCACCAGGCAGGTCACCGCGGCCTGCACCCCGGCCGGAGCGAGGTAGCCGTTGCCGGCGCTGGGGGAGGAGGGCGCGCCGAAGGCCACCTGGTCCTCGCGCAGCGGCGGGAAGACGCGCTCGGGATTACCGGCGACGGGGAAGCCGGCGAGCAGCATGTCGGTCATCGCGATGTGGAAGTCCGCGCTGCCCATCGTGTGGTACTGGTTGTCCAGCCCCATGATCGGTCCGGAGTTGTAGTCCTGCACGTGCAGCACGGTGAGGTCGTCGCGCAGCGCGTGGATCACGGGCAGGTACGACCCGGCGCGCGGGTCCTGCCCGCCCCACGGGCCCGAGCCGTAGAACTGGTAGCCGAGCTGGACGAAGAACGTCTCCGGCGCCATGGTGAGCACGAAGCCCGCCCCGTACCGCTGCTTGAGGGTGCGGATCGCGGAGATCAGGTTGACGATCACGGGCGTGGTCGGGTTGCGGAAGTCGGTGTCGCCGGCGTCCAGGTAGAGCGAGTGCCCCTCGAAGTCGATGTCGAGCCCGTTCAGCCCGTACCGGTCGATGATGGCCGACACCGACCGGACGAAGGTGTCCCGGGCGGCGGTAGTGGTGAGCTGGACCTGGCCGTTCTGCCCGCCGATGGAGAGCAGCACCTTCTTGCCCTGCGCCTGCTTGGCGCGGATCGCCGCGACGAACTCGGCCTCGGTCTCGACGCCGGGGCACTCGCTGGCCGGGCAAAGCTGGAACCGGATGTCGCCGGAGGTGACCGTGGTGGGCTCGCCGAAGGCGAGGTTGACGATGTCCCAGTCGGCGGGCACGTCGGCCATCCGCAGGTAGCCCGAGCCGTTGGCGAAGCTGGCGTGCAGGTAGCCGATCAGCGCGTGCCGGGGCAGCCCGCCGGGCGGCGGAGTGGTGGGCGGCGGTGTGGTGGGCGGCGGTGCCGTGGTGGGTGGAGCGCTGGTCGGCGGCGCGGTGGTCGGCGGGCTGGTGGGCGTGCCGCCGGAGCACGGCGCGCCGTTGAGGGTGCAGTCGGTGGGGGTGCCGGAGCCGGTGGCCAGGAAGCCGAACGACACCGAGGCGCCGGGGGCCACGGTGCCGTTCCACGAGCGGTTGGTGAAGGTGTGCCGCTGGCCGACGCTGCTCACCGTGGCGTCCCAGTAGGAGCCGAGCGTGGTGCCCGCGGGCAGGGTGAAGGCGACCTGCCAGCCGGTGATGGTGCTCGGGCCGCCGTTGGTGACGGTGTAGCGCCCCTCCCATCCGGTGCCCCAGTCGGCGGTCCTGACGAAGGTGGCGGTCGGGCCGGCGGCGCGGGCCGGCGCCGCCAGGGTCAGCGTGGTGGCGGTGACAGTGGCGAGGGCCGCCACGGCGGCCAGCAACAGGTTTCGGGCAGGGCGACGCATCCGGACCTCCCGGGTACGAGGGCCGTCGGATCGACGGATGCACAATTATTAGGATTGTTAACTGTAATTGTCCAGGTGTGCGGGCCGGACATCCCCGCGCGCCTCGGCGCTCGCCCGCGCCGGATCGCCGTGCGGCCCCCGTCCGTCGTCGGCCGTCGCCTCCCCGCCGGTACGGCGGCGCGCCGGTCGGGCGCGCCGCCGTACCCTGGTCAGCGCCGGCCCGCGCGGCGCCGCACCGTGCGCTCGTAGTCCTGGAACCGCGCCTTGGCGATCGCCGAGCGGTCCGCCGCGCGGAGCACCAGCCCCTCCGAGCGGCCGGCCGGTCCGTCCAGGGCCACCAGGGTCCGGGGCAGGTGACTGGTCAGGAACGCGTGCGTCCCGTCGATGTCGCGGGGCAGGTCCCCGGCGGGGACGGTGGCCAGCCGGGGCACGGTCGGCAGGCCCAGCGCGTCGGCCCGCCCCACGAGCTCCGCCTCGCCGAGGAAGCGCTGGCCGCCGCCGTCGCGCCAGGCCGAGATCCGCGGGGCCGGCCAGTCGAGCATCGGCGCGGGGTCGTCCAGCACGGCCACGTCGAAGAGCCGGTGCCCGACCCGGCGCTCGGCGGTGTAGTGCCGGGAGGCGGCGGTGACCTTGCCGCCGTACACCTCCAGGTAGTAGACCGTGACCCGGTCGTCGGCGGCCGTGCCGGTCAGCCGCTCGGCCACGTCGCGCAGGGCGTCGACGATCCCGAGCGCGGGGTTGCCAATCAGGTCGCCCCGCGCGTACAGCAGCTCCTCGCGGCTGCCGATCAGGTACGCGCCGCCGGGCAGCACGACGATCCGGGCGTTCGTCCCGTCGATCTTCTCGGTGAGGGTGACCGGCCCGGTGAACGCCACGCACTCCGTCAGCAGCCCGCCGTCGCGGGGGTCCAGGGCGTGGTAGGTGGGGATCGACGGGTACTTGGTCAGCGAGTTGATCGTCCGCAGGTCGACCGTTCGGACGTCGAGGCGGGACACGGCAGCTCCTTCACGTGGCGGGGTCCGCCGCGCCGGTTCGCGGCGCGGCGTCGGGCGGGCAGCGTATCCGCCGCGAGAGCCCCGGCTCGCGCCAGTTTTCCGGCCCCGCGGGTCCAGCCTGGACCGTCGGCGTGCGGAAATGTCGTACCCGGCGGCGACCATCCATCCATGGCTGTCCCCGCTCTCACCCCGCACACCGACCAGCCGCGCTCGGTGCCGCTGCGCGAGGCGCGCACCCGGCTCACCCAGCTCGTCGCGCTGGCCGAGTTGACCGACACCGTCACCGTCGTCACCCGCGACGGTGATCCCCGCCCGGTGGCCGCGATCGTCCCGGCGGCCGCCGCCCGCAGCGCCGCCCAGGCCCGCGCCGACACCGACCGCCTCGCCGCCGTCACCGCCGGCTGGGCCCGGCGCCTCGACGAGGCGCACCGGCGCAGCAGCCACCGGCACGCCGCCGAGCTGCGCGCGGTCACCGCCGCCCTCGCCGAGGTCTGGGCCGAGCTCGACCGCCGGGTCACCCCGGGCAGCGACCCCGGTCTCGCCCGGCTCCGGGCCGCCCACGCCGACCTGCTGGCCGCCGACCCCGCCGCCTGACCTGGCTCCGGGGCCGGGGCGTCAGCCGGCGGGGTACGCGTGGGTCTGCGCCGCCTTGACCGCGGCCCAGACCGGCTGGCCGGGGGCCAGTCGCAGCTGCGCGGCGGCGGCCGGCGTGATGTCCGCGGACACCCCGATCGGCCCGTCGAGCCGCACCCGCAGGTCGTCGCCGTGCCGCTGCACGCCGGCCACCGTCGCCGCCCAGGTGTTGCGCGGGCTGCCCTCGGGACGCGACCGGTGCAGCGCCACCGCCGACGGCCGGAAGGCGACGAAGGCCTCCCCGTCGAGCCGGTCGGCGACGGTGAGGGTCAACCCGTCGGCGACCCGGACCCGGTGCCCCTCCGCGTGACCGCGATGCAGGTTCAGTCCCACGAGCCGGGCCACGTAGTCGGTGCGGGGCCGTGCCGTGACGGTCGCTGCGTCCCCCTCCTGCACGACCCGGCCCTCCTCGACGACCACGAGCCGGTCGGCCAGCACCAGCGCGTCCAGCGGGTCGTGGGTGACCAGCAGGGTGGCGCCCGGGTGCGCGGCGAGGTGCCGGTGCAGCTCCGCCCGGGTGTCCAGCCGGGTGCGCGCGTCGAGCGCGGCGAGCGGCTCGTCCAGCAGCAGCAGCGCCGGCTCGACGGCGAGCGCGCGGGCCAGCGCGACCCGCTGCGCCTGCCCGCCGGAGAGCTGCCGGGGCCGGCGCTCGGCGTGTGCGGCCAGGCCGACCCGCTCCAGCCAGTCGCGGGCGACGCGGCGGGCGGCGCGCCGGTCGGCGCCGTGCCGCCGCGGGCCGAACGCCACGTTCTCCAGCGCGCTCAGATGCGGGAAGAGCAGGTAGTCCTGGAAGACGACGCCGATCGACCGGCGCTCGGTCGGCGTCCAGGCGCGTCGCTGCGGCCGGTCCAGGTCGACGCCGTCGAGGGTGAGGTGCCCGGCGGTCAGCGGAAGCAGGCCGGCGAGCGCGCGCAGCGCGGTGGTCTTGCCCGCCCCGTTGGGGCCCAGCAGCGCGACCACCTCGCCGGCGGCGACCCGCAGCGCGACGTCGAGGCGGAACCCGTCCCGCTCCACCACGAGGTGCGCGTCGAGCAGGGGCGCGCTCACGGGCTGGTGATCCAGCGGTCGCGCAGCCCGGCGAGGATGGCCACCGAGACGGTGAGCAGCACGAGGCTGAGCACCACGGCGGCCTGCACGTCCGTCTCCAGCGCCAGGTAGACGGCCAGCGGCATGGTCTGCGTCCGCCCCGGATAGTTGCCGGCGAAGGTGATGGTGGCGCCGAACTCGCCGAGCGCCCGGGCCCAGCACAGCACCGCCCCGGCCGCCAGGCCGGGAGCCACCAGGGGCAGGGTGACGTGGGTGAACGTCGTCCACCGGCCGGCGCCGAGGGTCGCCGCCGCCTCCTCGTACCGGCCGTCGGCGCCGCGCAGCGCCCCCTCCACGGCGATCACCAGGAACGGCATCGCCACGAACGCCTCCGCCAGCACCACGCCGGCGGTGGTGAACGGCAGGGCGATCCCGAAGGTCGCGTCGAGCCAGCCGCCGAGCAGGCCCCGCCGGCCGAAGACCAGCAGCAGCGCCACCCCGCCGACCACGGGCGGCAGCACCAGCGGCACGGTGACGAGGGCGCGCACCAGGCGTCGGCCGGGGAACTCGACGCGGGCCAGCACCCAGGCCAGCGGCACCCCGAGCAGCAGGCAGAGCAGCGTGGCCAGGGTGGCGGTCAGCAGGGACAGCCGCAGCGCGGTGAGCACGCCCGGCGCGGCGAGCCGTTGCGGCAGGGTGGCCCACGGCGTACGGGCCAGCAGCCCGACCAGCGGCAGGACGAGGAAGACCAGGCCCAGCACGGCCGGCAGCAGCAGCGCGACGGGCACCCGGGCGCCCCGCCGCCCGAGCCGGGTACGCGTCACGGGGCCTGGAACCCGGCTTCGGTGAGCACCGCGCGCCCCCGTTGCGAGCGGACGTACGCGACGAAGGCCCGCGCCCCGTCCGGATTCGGCGCCTCCCGCAGCGCGACGATCGGGTAGTCGTTGACGGCGCGCACGGACTCGGGGAACTCGACGGCCGTCACGTCGGCCGCGGCGGCCAGCGCGTCCGTGCGGTAGACGAGGGCCGCATCGACCTCACCGAGGCGCACCTTGGACAGCGCGCCCCGCACGTCCTGCTCCAGGGTGACCGGGGTGAGGGCGATCGAGGCGGCGTCGAGCGCCGTGCGCGCCGCCGCGCCGCAGGGCACCTGCTCCGCGCAGAGCGCGACCTTCACGCCCGGCCGGGCCAGGTCGGCCAGCCCGGCGACGCCTCGGGGGTTGCCCCTCGGCACGGCGACGACGAGTTGGTTGCGGACGAAGACCACCGGGTCGCCGTCGGCGTGGCCCGCCCCGGTGACCGTGGCCATGTTCCGCCTGTCGGCCGACGCGAACACGTCGGCCGGCGCGCCCTGGTCGACCTGGGCGGCCAGCGCCGCGCTGCCGGCGAAGTTGAAGACGACGGTGGTGCCCTCGTGGGCCGCCTCGAAGTCCTCACCCAGCCGGGTGAACGACTCGGTCAGCGAGGCCGCGGCGAACACGGTCACCGTGTCGTCGGCCGCTCCGCCCCCGAGGCCCGCGCCGCCGCACCCGGCCAGGGCCGCCATGGCCGCCACGGCCAGCGCCGCGACGGGCCGCGACCGACCCGCCCTCACGACCCCTGCCTCCCCCGGGAGCCTGTCGGCGGGGTGGCGCGTTCCACGACCACCGTGGTCGACTTGATCACCGCGACGGCCAGCGCGCCGACACACAGGCCCAGTTCGTCGACCGCCTCCCGGCTCATCAGCGAGACGATCCGGAACGGTCCGGCCTGGATGTCGACCTGCGCCATCACGGTGTCCTTGACGACGTTGACCACGATGCCGCGCAGCCGGTTGCGGGCCGAGGAGGCATCCGAGCGCTCGCCCGGGTCGGCGGCCTGGCCGCGCGCGAACGCGGCGAGGTCGACCCCGTCGATCACCCGGTGGCCGTGCCCGTCGCGGTCGGCGGCGAGCCGCCCCGCGTCGATCCACCGGCGTACGGTGTCGGCGCTGACCCCGAGCAGTTCGGCGGCCTCGCCGATGCGGAACGTCGTCACCGGCCCACCCTAGCTACCGGCAGATGCGATGTGGAAGGGCGGGTTCTGCTCGCGTCCGCCCCCGCGAATGCTCCTTCGGGCTGGTACGCGCGGGTCGGTACCCGGGCCGCCGGGCCGCAGGCTGTCGTGCCGTGGTGGGATGCTGTCGCGGCGTGACGGGATGGACCAGAATGAGGGGCTCGCAGCGGGACGGCGACGGGGAGGGCCGAGTTGGGCCAGGACGACGAGACGAGCGGCACCCCACCGGCGTCGGCGTCTCGCGCCGGCGCGTCCAGGGCCCGGCAGATGCGACTGGCGGCACTGCTGCTCCTGCTGGTGGTGGTCGTGACGGCCACGGTACGGGTGGTCGTGGCCACCGGCCCGCCCACCTGGGACGAGTTGCGCGAGCGGGCCGGTCTGACCAACCGGGACCGGCTCGTCATCGGCGTCAAGGACGATCAGCCGGGCGTGGCGCAGAAGCTGGAGAACGGCGCCTTCGAGGGCTTCGACATCGACATCGCGTACATGATCGCCCAGGACCTGGGCTTCGACGCGCCGGAGGTGACGCTGCTGTCGATCGAGAGCGAGGACCGGGCCCGCCGGCAGGCGCGCGACGCCGACGGCAGTTTCGTCACCGTCGATCTGGTCGTCGCCTCCTACAGCATCACCGAACAGCGGCGGGAGCAGGGCGTGGTCTTCTCCTTTCCCTACCTCGAGACCGAGCAGTCGGTGGTGACGCTCGCGTCCGATCCCCGCAAGGTCGCCAGCCTGCATGACCTCGAACGGGCGAAGGTCTGCACGCTGGGCACGTCCACCTCCGAGCAGCGCCTGCGCGAGGCGGGTGCGAGACCGATCGGCCGCAACCGGATCAGCGAGTGCATCCAGGCGCTCTACGACAGGGAGGTCGACGCGGTCACCACCGACGCGGCGATCCTGGCCGGCTTCGTGGGCCCGCGCCCGCCGGGCGAGTTGCCGCCGGCGACGAAGCTGCTGCGGCCCAAGGAGCTGCGGCACTGGGACATCGGCGCGGAGTCGGCGGAGAAGTGGGGCGTGAACACCGGCCCCGTCCCGGAGATGCGGGACCTCGTCAACCTGTCCCTGCAGCAGTCGGCGAGGGGTCCTGACGGCGACCGGTGGAAGGCGGCGTTCGACCGCTACCTGGCCTCGGAGCAGCAGTACAGCAACCCGCAGCAGGTGGCGGTCGGCCGGCAGCCGGAGCCCGAGGAGACGGTGGAGGTGCGGCAGTGGCCGTGGGAGAGATGGGCCCTGCCGTCTCCGAGCCGGCCGCGATCGGGCGCGCCGACCGCCGCCCGGGCACCAAGCAGGCGCAACAGGCGCAGCAGTGGCTGCTGACGCTGCTGCCCGCGTTCCCGGTGCTGCTGCTGGTGCTGCGGCTCTGGCGGCTCAGCCGGCAGGACATGCCGACGATGCTGCTGCTGGTGCAGTACGTCAGCCCGCTCGGGCTGCTCAGCGCCCTGCTGATCGCGCTGGTGTGGGCATTCCCGCTGGTGGTGCTGGTGCTGGCCGTCCTCGGTCGGCTGCTTCAGGTGAGCGCGCCCGACCGGTTCGACCCGGAACGCTCGCTGCTCGCCTACGGCACCGTGCGTACCCCCGGTTGGGTGCTGGTGGCGGCGATCGCGCTGGCGGCCCTCACCTGGCAGCTGCGGTTCCTCCCGCTGCTGCTCATGCTCGCCCTCTGGCTGCTGGCGCTGCGGACCCGGCTGCGCCACCCGGACCGTGCCCGCCTGCTCCTGGTTACCACGCTGGTGCTGCCGGTCGCGGCGGCGGCCGCGAGCTACGCCTGGCTGGCGCCCGCCGTGCCGACCGCGATCGGCGACGGGGAGCTGGCCACGGCCCTGCTGCTGGTCGCGCCCCCGCTCGGAGCCGTGGTGCTCACCGGCCCGGTGCCGCGCCCGGTCGCCCCGGCGCTGACCCGCGTCCTCGCCTACGCGGTGGCCGCGGTGGTGCCGCTGGTGATGGGGGTCGTCTTCCTGCGGGTGCCGCTGCTGCCCGCCGTCGCCGTCGAGGTCGGCCCGGAGGCGGGCCCGGTCCGGGAGGTGGTACGCGGTGAGGCGGTCACCGTGACCGACCGGATGACGATCGTGCTGGACGGCCGGGGCGAGGTGCGTTTCCTGCCCAACGACCAGGTACGCGGGCAGCTGCTCTGCCCCGACCCGGGACGGATCCCGGTCAGCCGGGTGGACGTGTACGGCTGGCACGTGGAGGAGACGGCGCTGGACTGGATGATCCCCCGGCAGCCGGTGGGGCGGGCGGACCCGCGCTGCCTGGGCCGGGTGCCCGCCGCGTCCCCGCCGCCGTCTGACGGGCCCGTCGCCTCGCCCGTGCCGCGGTCGCCGGGTGCCCGTTGACGCTCGGCCGGCCGGCCGGCGGGCGGCACCGGGCCTCTGCACCCCGTCCCGCCCGCCGGCCGTCGTCGACGGGTCAGCAGTTGCGCAGCTCGGGGGACTGGTTGAGCAGCTGGCCACGGGCGGAGACGAACTGCCGGTAGGCGTCGGAGTCGACGGCCGCCGGGCGGAACGCGGCGACCCGGTGGCAGTTCTGGAAGGCGAGCTTGACCTGGAAGTGCCGCTCCAGGCCGGCCCGGATGGCGTCGCTGGCGAGCGCCCGCAGCAGCTGGCCGCGTTCGACCTCGGTGGGCGGCGGGATCATGTTGTCGGCGTGGTCCGCGTCGGTGGACGCTAGTTCGGCGGCCACCCGACTGACCGTCTGCCAGGCGTACGGCAGCGACTCGCGGACGCAGGCGACGAACTCGGCGTCGTCGACGGGGCCGCGCTCGGCGGCGTCGAGCAGGGCGGACGGGACGGTGAGAGACATGCTCCTCCTCCAGGCTCCATGGTAATGACTACGGTTTTCATTACCGGGCGATGTGAGCACATCACGACGGCGGCGTCGCGTCAACGACTATCCGGCGCGGTGCGTCGACCCACCGTGACGGTGACCGGCGGCGTCGGGCTCGCCGACGGATCGGTCGGGTCCGTCACCCGGCCCGTCGACGGGCCGGCCGGGACCCTCGTCGCCCCGCCTCGACGGACGCGTCAAGGCCGTGGCGTGCCGGGTGGCAGCGGCGGGTGACCGCGCCGGTCGCCGCGTCTGGCGCACCCTGCCGATCACGGGGATGCGGCCTGCGGGTCGGCGTGGTGCTGCCGTGCGGAAGCCGGGAAGGGACGTCGCGGGGCTGACCGTCGCGGCCGCAGCCGGGGGGCGGGTCAGCTCCGCCGCGCGGTGCGGCCCTTGAGGTGGCGGCCCAACTCCCGGGCGATCTCCCGCTCGGCGTCCCGCTCGGCCAGGGCCTGCCGCTTGTCGTAGGACTTCCTGCCCTTGGCCAGGGCCAGTTCGACCTTCGCCCAGCCGCCGGAGAAGTACATCGACAGGGGCACCAGCGTCAGCCCACCCTCGCGGGTCCGCTCCAGGATCCGAGCGATCTCCACCCTGCGCAGCAGCAGCTTGCGGGTGCGGCGGGGCGCGTGGTTCGTCCAACTGCCGAAGCCGTACTCGGCGATGTGCAGCCCGTACAGCATCAGTTCGCCGTCGCGTTCCTGGGCGAACGCGTCGACCAGCGACGCCCGGCCCTCGCGCAGCGACTTGACCTCGGTGCCGGCCAGCACGATGCCCGCCTCGTAGGTCTTGAGGACGGTGTAGTCGTGCCGCGCCTTCTTGTTGGAGGCGATCAGCTTGCGCTCGGTCTGCCGGGCCGCGTTCACCGGGCCGAGGATATCGCCTGCCGGCCGCGCGACCGCCAGCCCGCCCGCCGAATCCGATGGCGCCGGCCGCGTCGGGCGGGGGAGACTGCGCGGGTGGATCACCGGGCGATGGTGCGGCTGAGCAAGCGGATGTCCCTGGCGTTGCGGCACGAGCCCGCCCGCTTCGGCCTCGCGCCCGACCGGGCGGGCTGGGTGTCGGTCGACGACCTGCTCGCCGCGCTGCGGATCGGCCGCGCCGACCTGGACGCCGTGGTGGCCGGCAACGACAAGCAGCGCTTCGCCGTGGAACGCGGCGCTGACGGCGTCGACCGGGTCCGGGCCAACCAGGGGCACTCGATCCCGGTCGACCTGGGGCTGACGGCCAGTCCGCCGCCGGCGCGGCTCTATCACGGCACCAGCCACGTCGCGCTCGACTCGATCCGGGCCACCGGCCTGCACCGGGCCGGCCGGCACCACGTGCACCTGTCGCCGGACGAGGCGACGGCCCGGCGGGTGGGCGCCCGGCGGGCGGGCGAGCTGGTGGTGCTGACCGTGGACGCGGCGGCCATGGCGCGCGACGGGTACGCCTTCTATCGCAGCGCCAACGGTGTCTGGCTCACCGACGCGGTGCCCGCCCGCTATCTGACCGACTGAGCGCCCGGGCTCGGCCGGGCGCGGACGAAGCCGGCCCGGGGGCGCCGGGCGGGGAGGTCAACCCGCGACGCGGGCGAGGAAGTCGGCCAGCACCCGGGTGTGGGTGGAGAAGGCCAGCTCCGTCGGCTCGGTGAGCACCAGCCACTCGGTGGCCTCCTCGGTCGGCGCGGACGGCGGCAGGGCGTCGGCCGGTCGTTCGGGCAGCTCGCCGAAGACCATCATCGTGCCGCCGGCCGGGGCGCCGTGCACCGCGAGGAGGCGGGCGTCGGCGGCGTCGGCGCGCAGGCCCGTCTCCTCCCGAAGCTCCCGTACCAGCGCCTCCTGCCACTCCTCGCCGTACTCGATGAAGCCGCCGGGCAGGGCGAGCTCGCCGCGCGCCGGCTCGATGTCGCGGCGGACGACGACCACGCCGAGGCCCCGGGCGGTGCGGACCGGCAGCACCGCCACCGCGACGGGCAACGGGTTGCGCCAGACCGTCCCGCCGCAGACCGCGCAGACCCGCGGCCACCCGGCCGCCGCCGGATAGGCGGCGCCGCAGAAGGAGCAGTGGGAGTACGCGGCGGCGCTCATGCGGCAGCACGTTACCCGCCGGGCCCCGGACCGTCGCGACCCGCCGGCCCGGACGCGCGGCGGCGGACCCCGGCGCTCACGGGCGGCCCGCACGCAGTTCGTCGCGGGCCGCCATGAGGGCGAACCCGAGCAGGTTCGCGCCCTGCCAACGCGCAGGATCCTCCGCGCGCGGGTCGTCCGGGGCCAGGCCGATGCCCCACACCCGGTCGACCGGGCTCGCCTCCACGAGCACCCGCTCACCGGTGCCGAGCAGGAACGCCCGCAGCTCGTCGTGCTGGCCGAACTTGGCGACGCTGCCCGCCACCACGATGTCGAGGCGCCGGGCCTCCCAGGTGGCCTGGTCGAAGCCGCGCACCTGGCGGCCGAGCGACTTGGCCCGATGGGGGTGCCCGGCTGCCAGGATCCGCTCGGCGGCCGGGGTGTCGCCGAACAGCGTCGCCTTGTGCCACATCATCCAGTGCTCCGCGGTGGCGTACGTCCGCCCGCCGTCGGTGAACGGGGCGGGCCACCACTGGCTCAGGCAGCCGGGCCCGACGCTGCCGTCGCGCTGCGGTCGGTGCCCCCAGAAGCGCAGGTAGCGGAACTTCTCACCGGCGCGGACGGCGGCGACGAGTGCGGCGACGGATCGCGGTGACATGACGGCGATTCTGCCCGTGGGGTCCGACGGAACGCGCGCCATTTCCGGGCGTACCACGGCGGGCGGGCCGTCGGCGCGGGGCGCTCAGGTCGCCGGCGCGCCGGTGTAGAAGGCGGTGGTGCGCTCGGTGGCGGCGCGCGCCTGATCGACGTCGGTGCCGTCGGCGACGCTCGCCTCGCCCCACCGCTCGCTGCTCGCCGTCACGAACCGCCGGCCCTGCTCGGAGACCGCCCAGGCCTCGCTCTCCTGCGGCGTGACCCCGCTGCCGTCGGCGGCGAGGTGCGAGGCCAGGCCGAGCAGCGCCAGGTCCCAGCCGACGCCGAGCGCGCCCGGCCCGAACTGGTCCCAGCGCTCCTGGTCGACGTGCGAGACGTGCTCCAGCTCGAACCGGGTCCGGCCGTCCCCGACCGGCGTCAGCCGCACCTCGATCCAGCTCACCTCGTCGCCGTACTCCCAGGTGGCGGCGAATCCCTTCGGCGGGTCGCAGCGCTCGACCGTGCCGCTGGCGTTGCCCTCCAGCCGGTAGCGGCCGTGCAGCCGCAGGTCGCCCGAGATCGGCATGAACCAGCGGGGGATGCGTTCGGCGTTGGTGCAGGCGTCCCAGAGGTCCTCCAGGGGCGCGTCGTACGTCTGGCTGATGGTCATCACCCGGGCCTCGCCGGCCTCCAGCACCCGCCGGCCGAGCTGGCGGCGTACGGCGTTGATCTGCTCGGTCGCGTCGATCATCGGTCTCTCCCGTGGTCGGTCGTGTCGTCGGTGGGGGGCGGCTGCTCGCGCTGCCGCCGTTCGCGCTTGCCTCGGGCCAACTCGGTGGCCAGAGCGTGCAGGGGCGGGGTCCAGAACCGCCGGAAGTTCTCGAGCCAGCCGTCGACCTCCCGCAGCGGCCGGGGATCGACGGCGTAGAGACGCCGGGTCCCCTCCGGCCGCACGGTGGCGAAGCCGTTGTCCCGCAGCACCTTCAGGTGCTGGGAGACGGCTGGCTGGGAGATCCCGAACTCCCGCCGGATCACGTCGCACAGCCCGCCGGCGGTCATCTCGCCGTCGGAGAGCAGTTCGAGGATGCGGCGGCGCACCGGGTCACCGAGTACGTCGAAGGCGTGCACGCAATCGTTCTATCAGACCCGGCTTATTTAAGCGAGCACTGATTGACGTGGCATCGCGTCGGAGTCGGCGACCGTGGGCGGCACGGTGGCGGGGGCCGGAGCACCGGGCGGGGCGGCGTCCCACGCACCGCCGCCACCGCACCCGGCTCGGGTGCGTGTCGTACCCGTGGTCCATGATCCTCGTCGTCACAGCGACGCCGGCGCCCCTCCGGCGTGCGGATCGTCATGGGCGGCGCCGGGAGCGGCGGACGGGAGGTCGGACGATGGCTGACGCGGAACGGACCGCGTGGCGACGGCGCAGCACGGTGCGGGTGGTGCCGCCGGCGCGGCCCCGCAAGTTGGCCAAGGTGCCCTTCGTCGAGCTGGCCGACGGGCGGCTGCAGGGGGTCGTCTCCAGCGGGTCGGACGTCGACCGGGTCTACGTGTCGTCGATCGCCTGCGGCACCCACGCCTACCACTGCAGCACCAACAACAACCGGCCCTGCGGCGGGCTGCGCGGCACGCCGTGCAAGCACCTGCACGCCCTGGCCGAGGAGGCACTGCTGCAGTACGGCGCCGACCGCGTCGCCCGCTACCTGCGGGTCGACGTCGGCGCGGGGGTGGAGACGGCCCGGGAACTCCTCGCCGCCCTGCACGGCGCGCACGAGCCGACCCCCGCCGCCGTCGTGTTCAGCCGCTTCCTGCGCCACCTGTCCTACCTGGAACTGCCCGGCAGCACCGTCGCCCTGCCCGAGCTGCACTGGTTCCCGGCGACCGGGGCGGGCCGCTGATGCTCGGCACGCAGCTCGCCGCCCTGCGCGACGACACCCCCAACGGCCTGACCGACGTCCTCGACCTGGTCGCCGGCCTCGACGACGCCCTGCTCGGCGGCCTCGCCCGGGTGGGTGAGCACGACGCCGCCGCGTTGACCGCCCTGGCCGGCGCGCTGGCCGCCACCCCGCTCGGCGACCGGCTCGCCGAGGCGGTGGCCAAGGTGGCCACCGGTTCGGTGGCCGAGGAACACGTCCTCGCCCTCGCCGGCGCCCGGTGCGCGCTGCTCGGCGCCGCCCACGACGCGCTGCTCGGGCAGCTCGACACCGCGCTGGGCCGCGACCGCGCCCCCTGGGTCGCCGGCCCGGCGGAGTCCCCGGGCGGCGGATCACCCGCCCGCGCCGGCGCGCGCGCCTGGCTGCACGAGGTGGCGGTGACCGGGTGGAGCGGGCTGGACCACGAACTCGTGGCCGGGGCGGGGGCGCCCGTCGAGGCCGCCCTCGCCGAGCCCGGCCTGCGTCGCCTGGCGGTGCTGCTCGACGGGCTCGCCGCCGAGCTGCGGGCCTGCGTACCGGTCGCGACCATGCCGCAGCCGCCGCTGCGGCGCTGGGCCGACCTCTGGGCCCGGGGGGTGCTGCTCGCCCAGGACGCGGCGGGCGCATCCGTCCCGACCGCCGTCGAGGAGGTCTCCGGGCGGCTGCTCGTGCTCGGCGTCGACGTGCACGAGCACGACACCGCCGTGCAGGCGCAGCTGCACGCGATCCTGGAGCCGGCCGGCGGCGGGCCGCCCCGGCTGGTCCGCTGCGCGGTCGGCGCGGTCAAGGTGGAGACGATCGTCGGGCCGGCGCTGTGGCGCCTGCTGGACGCCCACCCCGTGCTGCTGGCCGCCCTGGCCGAGCGGCGCGCCGTGACGGTCACCGGGCTGCCGCTGCACGGCGCGGACCTGATCTGGCACGACGACCGGGTGCGACCCGGCGAGCCGGCCGACCCGTTCGCCACCGCCCGGGTCCTGCTGCCCACGGCGGTCGCGGCGGCGACGGCGCCGCTGGAGCGGCACCCCGTCGGGATCGCCGAGCCCGTGCTCGTGGAGGGCTACACCGTGCGCGACGACGACGGCACGACGACCTTCGAGCTCGACGGTCGGTCGATCACCGTCGCGGTCGACCGGCTGCCCTCGTGCGGTCCGCTCACCCCCGAGCTCGTCGCCGCCTCCTCCGCCTGCCTCGGCCTGATCCGGTGGGACGACGGTCGGTGGTTGCTGCAACCCCTGGGGGTGCGCGCCACCGTCAAACGCCGGCCGGTCGACGTGCACACCGGCGACTGGGCGGGCGGCGTCACCGACCCGAAGGTCGCCAAGGCCGGAGCCAAGGCGGGCGACGCCGTGGCGGTGCTGCGCGAGCGCGCGGGACGGTTGCTGCGCCGATGAACGACTCCTCGACCCCCGCGGACCACGTCGACGCCAACCGGCGCCAGGTGCTCTACTGGCGGCTGCTGGCCCGGCTCTTCGACCCCGAGGAGCAGCCCACCCTGGAAGCGGCCAGCATGGCGGTCGTCGACGATCTCGGCCTGCCGGCCGCCCTGCTGGATCCGACGGTGTCGGTGGACACCGTCGTCCAGCGCTTCCCGGCCATCGCCGACGAGCTGCGCGGTCTGCTCCGACCCGCGCCGGCCGCCCCCGCCGCCGTGGCGTGCGGGCCCGTCGCGGCCCCTGCCACGGAGCCCGCCGGGCCCGGCACCGGGCCCGCCGTCGGGTCCGCCGAGCCCTCCGGGACCGCCGTCGGATCCGCCGAGCCCCCCGGGCCCGCCGTCGGGTCCGCCGAGTCCGTCACCGAGTCCGTCACCGAGTCCGCCACCGGACCCGCCGAGTCCGCCGCGCCCGCGCAACCCGTCCCCGGGCCCGGTGGCGACGGGCCGCCGGCCGCGCCCGGTGCCGACGAGGTACGCCGCGCCGCCCTGGTGTCGAAGCTGCTGCTCAACGTCTTCGCCACCGGCCACGGGGCGGTCGACGCCGGCCAACTGGCCCGGTGGCAGTCCGACGCCGGCTGGTTCGAGCAGGCGCTCGGGCTGGAACCGGGCGGGCTGCGCCGGCAGGGCGGCGGCGACGGCCTGGGCGGGGTGCTGGCCGGCCTCGAGGGCGACCTGGTCCGCCGGATGCACCTGCGGGAGGTGCTCGCCGATCCGGTGCTGGCCAGCCGGCTGACGCCGAGCATGTCGCTCATCGAGCAGCTGCTGCGGGACAAGGCGAACCTCTCCGGCGTGGCCCTGGCCAACGCCAAGGCGCTCATCCGGCGCTTCGTCGACGAGGTCGCCGAGGTGCTGCGCACCCAGGTGGCGCAGACCAGCGTCGGCACCGTCGACCGGTCCGTGCCGCCGAAGCGGGTCTACCGCAACCTGGACCTCGACCGCACGATCTGGCAGAACCTGACGAACTGGAGCCCCGAGGACGAGCGCCTCTACGTCGACCGCCTCTACTACCGCCAGACCGCCCGCCGCGTCACGCCGGCCCGGCTGATCGTGGTGGTGGACCAGTCGGGTTCCATGGTCGACTCGATGGTCAACTGCACCATCCTCGCGTCGATCTTCGCCGGCCTGCCCAAGGTGGACGTGCACCTGATCGCGTACGACACGCGGGCCCTGGACCTCACGCCGTGGGTGCACGACCCGTTCGAGGTGCTGCTGCGCACCAAGCTGGGCGGCGGCAACGACGGCCCGGTCGCGATGGCGCTGGCCCGCCCGAAGATCGTCGAGCCGAGGAACACGGTCATGGTGTGGATCTCGGACTTCTACGAGTTCGACCGCTCCCAGCCGTTGTTCGACGGCATCGAGGCGGTGCACCGCTCCGGGGTGCGGTTCATCCCGGTCGGCTCGGTCAACAGCTCGGGCCAGCAGAGCGTCAACCCCTGGTTCCGGCAACGCTTCAAGGACCTGGGCACGCCGGTGATCTCCGGCCACATCCGCAAACTCGTCTTCGAGCTCAAGAGCTTCCTCACCTAGGAGAACAACCCCTCATGTCCGAGATGTTGCGTGCCCCCGCCGAGGTCAAGTACGCCGAGGAACTCGACTTCCTGGAGTCGGTCGACACCGACCCGAAGCCGTTCTCGTGGCGGCTGAGCCCGCGGATGGTCCGACTGTTCGTCCTCGGCTCCGAGCGGGCCGACGGGCTCGACCGGGAGATCCCGCAGAAGTGGTTCGGCGACCGCACGTTCGTCGAACGCAGCATCGTGACCCTGGCGTCGGACCGGGGCCTGCTGCTGATCGGTGACCCGGGCACCGGCAAGAGTTGGCTGGCCGAGCTGCTGGCCGCCGCCGTCTGCCGCAACTCGACCCTGGTGGTCCAGGGCACCGCCGGCACCACCGAGGACCACATCAAGTACTCCTGGAACGTCTCCATGGTCATCGCCCGCGGCCAGTCCCGGGAGTCCATGATCCCCTCGCCGATCATGACGGCGATGGAGCAGGGCACCGTCGGCCGGTTCGAGGAGCTGACCCGCTCCACCAGCGACGTGCAGGACGCGTTGATCTCGATCCTGTCGGAGAAGTACGTCAGCATCCCCGAGCTGGACCACGACAACATCGTCTTCGCCAAGCCGGGCTTCTCGATCATCGCCACCGCGAACAGCCGGGACCGGGGCGTGAACGACCTCTCCTCCGCGCTCAAGCGGCGGTTCAACTTCGTCCGGATCCCCGTGGTGACCAACAAGCGCAGCGAGGCCGAGATCGTCCGCTTCCGCACCGAGGAGCTGCTGCGCCGCCACCAGATCACCCTCGACGTGCCGCCCACCCTGCTGGACATCCTCCTGCAGAGCTTCGCCGACCTGCGCGCCGCCGCCTCCTCGGCGACCAGCGACGACGAGAAGCTGGAGTCGGCGCTGTCCACCGCCGAGCAGATCGGTGTCCTGGAGGACGCCATCCTGCACAGCCAGTTCTTCGGCGACCGCACCCTGCGTGCCGCGACGCTGGCCGGGTCGCTGGTGGGTTCGCTGGCCCGACGCAGCCCGGAGGACCTGGCGATCCTCAACAAGTACCTGCACGGGGTGGTCGAGCCGCGCGCCAAGCAGGACGGCGGGTGGGAGGGCTTCCTCGACGGTGGCCGCCAGGCGATCGCCGCCCTGTCGTGACCGCCCCCACCACGGCCGGGCCGTTCGGCGCGCTGCGCGAGCAGCTCACCGCCGCCGCCAGCGCCTTCGCCGGCAGCTCGGGCGCCGTCGCGGAGATCCTCGCCGGCATGGTCGACGACGTCGACCGCGCCCTCGGCGAGGAACTGGAGATCTTCCCGGTCTGCCACCACTCCCCGTCGTCCGCGCTGGCCATGGTCCGGAGGCTGCGCGCGAAGCAGCCGAAGGTGATCTACCTGGAGCTCTGCGAGGACCTCCGGCCGCTGCTGGGCGAGCTGCGCAACTGCCGCCTGCCGGTGGCCGTGCAGGCGTTCGCCTCGGAGCTGGAGGGCTTTCCGGCCGACTGGGGGCCGCTCAGCGTGGTCGCGCCGATCACCGAGGCCAGCGCCGAATACCAGGCCGTCGCGTACGCGCTGGAGACGCCGGGCGTCGAGCTGGTGCTGGTGGACCGCTCCACCGACCACGTCTTCCAGTGGTCGCCGCGCCGTCTGACCGACGACGCCGACGAGGCCCCGGCCGGTGGGGACGTCGAGGCCGCCGCACCGGCGGGGGAGGAGGCCGCCCTGCACGGCGACGCGGTCGGCGTCGAGATCGGCGACCTGCGGCCCCGCTTCGCGGAGCTGGAGGCGTACCTGCTGCACCACGGCAAGGTCCGGCACTGGTCGGAGTGGTGGGACCAGTACGTCGAGCAGCCCCTGGCCGACGCCGACCACGACACCTACCGGCAGGTGATGGTGCTGATCGGCAGCCTGTTCCGGCGGCTGCGCCCGGCCGGATCGGACCGGCAGGACCGCGACGAGGACCGGGAGCGCTACATGTGGACCCGGATGCGGCAGCACCTCGCCGCCTCCGGGGCCGACCCCGCCGACTGCCTCTACGTCTGCGGCGCGTTCCACGCCGCCAGCAGGGTGGAGCAGTTCGGGTTGCGGGCCGACGCCCCGTTCGAGATCACCCCGCGCACCGGCACCCGGTGGCACTACGGGCTGATCCCGTCCAGCCACTCCGCCATCGAGGCGCAGTTCGGCCTCGCGCCCGGCTCGGTGTCGATCGCCGCCGCCACCTGGACCAAGGCGGTCACCCGCACCGGGCTGACCCCGTTCCGGCTGGAGGGACAGCGCGGCGGCCGGACCCGCGCCGCCGGCCGTCGCCGCGCCACGGCGGCCCCCGCGCCCGCCGCCGGGGTCGCCGACCGGCTCTCCGGATACCTGGCGCAGCCGCCGGCGACGCGGGGCCTGGACGAGGCGGAGCTGCGGGGCTGGTGCGTGGACATCGTCCGGCTGGCCCGGCGCAACGGCTACCTGGCCAGCACCGCCGACGCGATCGCCGTCTTCGAGACCTCGATCCTCCTCGCCGGCCTGCGTAACCGCGCCCGCCCCACGCCGTACGACTTCGCCGACGCGGCGGTCACCTGCATCGAGAAGGACGTCGTACCGGGCCGCCGGGACGTGCGCCGGCTCTGCGAGATCCTGTTCGGCGGCGACCGGGTCGGCCAGGTGGGCTACGAGGCACTCCCGCCGCTCGCCCGCGACGTCCACGACCGGCTCGCCCCGCTCGGCCTGGACCTGGAGAAGCGCACGATCCAGCGGGCCCTGGTGGACCTGCGGGCCGCCCCCGAGCTGGTGCCCTGCTCGGATCTGCTGTGGCGGTTGCGGCACCTGCTGCCCCCCGACGCGGTCCGGCCCATCATGGGCGAGCGCCGGTTGGGGCACCGCTCGATCCAGGAGAGCTGGGACCTGGCCCTCGGCCGCGGCCAGCGCTCGCTCATCGAGCTGGGCTACGAGGGGGTCACCGTCGAGCAGGTGCTCGAGCAGCGCCTGCGCCGCGCCGTGCGGGGCCCGGACGCGACGGCCTCGGTCGCCCTGGAGGCCGTCGAGGACGCCATCCGACTGCTCGACAGCCCGCGTCTGGTCGACGAGCTCGGCAGCCGGGCGGTGGAGCTGCTCGCCGCCGAACGCACGGTCGACGACGCCCCCGAGGTGCTGCGCCGGATCCGGCGGCTGCTGGCCCACCACCGCGCCACCGGGCCGCTGCCGGCCTGGTGCGAGGCGTTCGTGACCACCGGGTACGCGCACTACTGCACGCTGCTGCCCACCGCGTTCCTCGACGAGGACAGCGGCGTGCGTCAGGTCGGCGCCATGCTGGGCTTCCTCTTCGGCATGGAGAGCCTGGCGATCTCCCTGGGCTGCGACCGGTCCCAGCTCGAACTCGCCGTCGCGCAGTGCCACCCGCAGGCGCCGGCCAAGGTGGCGCTGCTCTGGGCCGCCCGGCACCAGTTGGGCCTGCTGTCGCTGGCCGAGTTGCGCGAACGGTGTGCCGCGCTGCTCGGCAACCCGCTGGTGGTGCCCGCCTTCCCGCAGTACCTCAGCGGCTTCGTGCAGGCCCTGGAGCCGGCGCCGGGGCTCGCCCCGTTCGTCGTGGAGGTGATGTCGTCCGCGTTCGCCCGGTTGCCCGACCCGGTCCTGCTGCCCTGGCTGCCCACGCTGATCACGACCCTGCGCGAGCACGCGTCGGAGCTGGTGCCGCTGCTGGTGCGGGAGGCGGGGCGCACGTTCCCCGGCTCGCTGGCCGCGCTGGACGCCTGGGTGCCGCCGTGGTCGGCCTCGGCCGCGGCGCCGACGTCGACGGTCCCCGCCGTCGGGTCCGGGCCGGTGGCCGCCCTGCTGACGGCCCATCCACAGAGCGTGGACGCCGTCGCCGCGTTGCTCGGCTGCGACAGTGGCTGGCGCGAGGCGGGCGCCGTCGTCGCCGTTCCCGCCGGGCTGGCCGCCCTGCTGGCCGCGCATCCGGAGACCGTGGACGCCGTCGCCGGCCTGCTGGCGGCGACCCCGCGCTGACCGGCGGCCGGCAGCGGCGGACGAATTTTCCGGCGGGTCGTCGATCCGGGCCCGGTCCGTTCGTGTGGAGGATGAGAGGCCGGCGGCACCGCCGGCCGTCGACGCGAGGAGGGGCCGTGAAGCAGTACCTGCTCAGCATCTACCACCCCGACGGCGAGGGGATGCCCGACCCGGAGTTCCTGGCCGGGGTGATGCGTGAGCTGGGCGCCATCCGGCAGGAGCTGGAGGCGTCCGGTTGCTGGGTGTTCGGTCAGGGGCTGCACGCCCCCGACACGGCGACCGTGCTGCGGCCGTCCGACGGGGAGGTGCTGGTCACCGACGGGCCGTTCGTCGAGGGCAAGGAATATCTCGGCGGCTTCACCATCCTGCGGGCACCCGACCTCGACGCCGCGCTGGCGTGGGGCCGCCGGTACGCGCTGGCCACCACTCTGCCGATCGAGGTGCGCCCCTTCCAGGGCGAGGACTGACGGGTTGACCGCCGGCGGGGTGATCGTGACCGACGTGAGCACCATGGCCGACGTGGAGGCGGTGTTCCGCGCGGAGTACGGCCGCGCGGTCGCCGTCCTGGTCCGCCTTCTCGGCGACATCGACCTCGCCGAGGAGGCGGTGCAGGAGGCGTTCACGGTGGCGGTGGCGCGGTGGCCCGAGACCGGGCCGCCGCCCAGCCCGGCCGGCTGGATCATCACCACCGCCCGGAACCGGGCCGTCGACCGGCTGCGGCGGGAGGCCTCCCGCGCCGACCGGCACGCCCAGGCCGCCCTGCTGCACGTCCGCGACGTACCGGCCGAGGAGGGACCCGTGCGCGACGACCGGCTGCGCCTGATCTTCACCTGCTGCCATCCGGCGCTCGCCCCGGCCGCCCGGGTCGCGCTGACCCTGCGGCTGCTGGGCGGGTTGAGCACCGCCGGGATCGCCCGGGCGTTCCTGGTGGCGGAGGCGACCATGGCCCAGCGGATCGTCCGCGCCAAGGCCAAGATCCGCGATGCCGGGATCCCGTACCGGGTGCCCGGCGACGCCGACCTGCCGGACCGGCTCCCCGCCGTGCTGGCCGTGCTCTACCTGATCTTCACCGAGGGGCACACGGCCAGCTCCGGCGAGCGGTTGGTCCGCGACGACCTGTGCGCCGAGGCGATCCGGCTGGGCCGGCTGCTGGTGCAGCTGATGCCGGAAGAGCCGGAGGCGCTGGGGCTGCTGGCGCTGATGCTGCTCACCGAGGCGCGCCGCCCCGCCCGCACCACGGCCGACGGCGCGCTGGTGCCGCTGCCCGAGCAGGACCGCCGCCGGTGGGACGCCGGGCTCGTCGGCGAGGGGCAGGCCCTGGTGCGCCGCTGCCTGCGCCGCGACCGGCCGGGGCCGTACCAGATCCAGGCCGCGATCGCCGCCGTGCACAGCGACGCACCCGACGCCGCCCGCACCGACTGGGCGCAGATCCTCACGCTGTACGACCAGCTCGCCGCGTACGCCCCGGGGCCGGTGGTGGCGCTGAACCGGGCCGTCGCGCTCGCCGAGGTGGCCGGGGCGGCGGCGGGGCTGGCCGCCGTCGAGCGGCTCGACCTGGCCGGCTATCACGTGTTCCACGCCGTCCGGGCGGACCTGCTGCGGCGGCTGGGCCGGGCGCGGGAGGCGGCGCGGGCGTACCGGACGGCCGCCGAGCGGACGGACAACGCGGCCGAACGCGCCTTCCTGGCCGCCCGGGCGGCTTCCGCGTCGGGCGGATAGCGCCGCCGCCCGGAGGGGTCTGCGTCCTGCCCCGCGCGTTTCCCGGTCGGTGGGCCGGGAACCCGGGTCGTCCGGCAGCGCGGCGCCCGGCGCGCCGCCCGACGAACGGACGCCGAGCGCTCATGACGTACCGTCCGGCACGTGCCACCGCCTCCGACGCGGCGACGCTGACGCTCGGGGTCGAGGAGGAGTACCTCCTGCTCGACCCGCGCACCGGGGAGAGCCTGCCGGTCGCCGACCGGGTGCTCACCGCCCTGTCCGGCAGCGCGCGGGAGCAGAGCCGGCAGGAGTTCCGGCACAGCATGGTGGAGATGGTCACCCCCGTCACCGCCGACCTGACCGAGCTGCGCACCCACCTCGTGGCGCTGCGCCGCTCGGTCGGCGACGCGGCCGAGGCCGCCGGGGCCCGCCTCGTCGCGGTCGGCGCCACGCCCGTGCACGAACCGCACCGGACGGTGCCGGACGAACCCCGCTACCACGCCATGTCCCGGCGGTTCGGGCCGGTTGCGCACGACCCGGCCGTCTGCGGCTGCCACGTGCACGTGGGGATGTCCGACCGCGAACTGGCCGTGCAGGTCTGCAACCACCTGCGGCCGTGGCTGCCGGTGGTGCAGGCGATCACCGCCAACTCGCCGTTGCACGACGGCCGCGACACGGGGCACGCCAGTTGGCGCTCCATGCAGCTGGAACGCTGGCCCAGCATCGGGCCGACGCCGCACTTCGAGTCGGTCGCCGACTACGACGCGACCGTGGCGGAGCTGATCAACGCCGGGATCATGCTCGACGCGGCGATGGTCTACTGGTACGCGCGCCCGTCCGCCGCGTACCCCACGGTGGAGGTGCGGGTGGGCGACGTCTGCCCGGCCGTGGACGACACCGTGCTGGTCGCCGGGCTGGTCCGCGCCCTCGTGGCGACGATGGCCGACGACGTCCGCGCCCGGGTCCCCGCCCGACGGATCCGGGACTGCCTGGTCTCCGCCGCCCACTGGCGGGCCGCCCACGACGGGCTGGAGGGCGACCTGATCGACCTGCGCGCCGGCGTCGCCCGTCCCGCCTGGGACCTGGTCGGCGAGCTCGTCGACACGGTCGCGCCGGCGCTGACCCGCCACGGGGACCTCGACTACGTACGCGACCAGTTGGCCCGGCTGCGCCGCGACGGCAACGGCGCCACCCGGCAGCGCCGCGTCATGGCCCGCACCGGCGACGACGTGCGCGCCGTCCTGGACCACCTGGCCGCCGAGACCCGCGCCGCCTGACCCGCGCCCGACGGGGTGGGACCGGGGCGGTCAGCGGATGTCGTGGGACTGGAGCCAGAGTTCCAGCAGGCCGAGCTGCCACAGCTTGTTGCTGCCGGCGGCGGCCTGCGCCCGGTCCGGCTCGGCCAGCAGCTCGGCGACGTACTCGCGGCGGAACAGGCCGCGCTCGCGGGCGGCGGGCGCGGCGAGGGCCTCGGCGACGAGCTGCCGTACCGGGCCGTCGACGTTGCGCAGCGCCGGCACCGGGAAGTAGCCCTTCGGCCGGTCGACCACCTCCGCCGGCAGCACCTGGCGGGCGACCTCCTTGAGCACGCCCTTGCCGCCGTCGGCTACCTTGTGCTCGGGTGGGCAGGCCGCCGCGAGGGCGACCAGGTCCTGGTCCAGGAACGGGGTGCGCACCTCCAGCCCCCACGCCATGCTCATGCTGTCCACCCGCTTGACCGGGTCGTCGGGCAGCATCAGGTGGGTGTCCAGGCGCAGCACCGCGTCCAGTGCCGTCTGTGCGCCCGGCGCGGCCAGGTCCGCCGCGAGCAGCTCGCGACTGGCGTCGCGGTCGCAGGCGTACGCGGGGTCGACCACCCGGTTCAGCTCGGCGTGGTCCCGGTCGAAGAACGCGTCGGCGAAGACCGTCGCCGCGCCGTCGCGGGGCACCTCGGCGAGGGGCTGGTGGTAGCCGTAGCCGGCGAAGACCTCGTCGGCGCCCTGGCCGGACTGGGCCACCTTCACGTGCCGGGCGACCTGCTCGGAGAGCAGGTGGAAGGCGACGACGTCGTGGCTGCCCATCGGCTCGGTCATCGCGTGCACGGTCCTGCGTACCGCCGGGACGAGGTCGTCGTCGGCGAGCCGGATGCGCTGGTGGTCGGTGCCGTAGGTGCGGGCGATCAGGTCGGAGTAGTGGAACTCGTCGCCGGCCTCGCCGCCACGGCTGTCGAAGCCGATGCTGAAGGTCCGCAGGTGCTGCTGTCCCGCCTCGGCGAGCAGCGCGACGATCATGCTGGAGTCCAGGCCGCCGGAGAGCAGCACGCCGACGGGGACGTCGGCGACCAGCCGCCGTCGTACCGCCGTGCGCAGCGCGTCCCCGACGGCGGCCCGCCAGTCCTCGGCGTCCATGCCGGCGTGCGCGGGGTCCCGAACGTAGTCGGGCCGCCAGTAGACGTGCTGGTGGCCGCGCCCGTCGGCCTCGACGACGCGCACGGTGGCCGGGGGGAGCTTGCGCACCCCGCGCAGGATGGTCCGGGGCGCCGGCACGATGGAGTGCCAGGAGAGGTAGTGGTGCAGCGCCACCGGGTCGATCGTGGTGTCCACGTCGCCGGCGCGCAGCAGCGCCGGCAGGGTGGAGGCGAACCGCAGCCGGCCGGGCGACTCGGCGAGGTAGAGCGGCTTGATGCCGAGCCGGTCGCGGGCCAGCACCAGCCGGCGTCGCCGCCGGTCCACCAGCACGACGGCGAACATGCCGACCAGGTGGTCGACGAAGTGTTCGCCCCACTGCGCGTACGCCACCATGACGACCTCGGTGTCGCTGGTGGAGTGGAAGGTGTGCCCGGCCGACCGCAGCTCCGCGCGCAGCTCGGGGTAGTTGTAGACGCAGCCGTTGAAGACCAGCGCCAGCCCCAGGTCCTCGCGGACCATCGGCTGGGAGCCGGCCTCGGTAAGGTCGATGACGGTGAGCCGACGGTGCCCGAGGGTCACCCAGCCGTCGCTGAAGAGGCCCTCGCCGTCGGGGCCGCGGGACCGCATCGCCTCGCTCATCCGGGTCACCGCGCCGGCGTCCGGCGTCGACCCGTCGAACCTCGCCTCGCCGCTGATACCGCACATCGTCAGCGGTCACCGGACTTCCGGGGCATCGGACCCACCGTCACCACTCCTGTCGGCGTCGCGGCTGTGTCGGGCCGCCGTTCGCGGGGGCCCGGTCCCGTCGGCAGGACGGGCGGCTGAGCTACCCGCCGCCGAGGGGCGCAAACCCCGGGACTGTGCCCGGGTGGGCGGCCATCGGCGGGCTCCGGGCGCCCGGGCCCGGAGCGACCGTCTGCCGCAACGGGCCGCGACGTGCCGGTGGCGGCGGGTCAGTCGCGCAGCGTACGCAGGATGCGGGCGAGCTGGTCCCGGTCGGCGGGTGCGAGGCGGCCGAACAGCTCCTCGGCGGCGGCCCGGCGGGCGGCGCGGATGGCGGTGCCGGCGCGGGTGCCCTCCCCGGTCGGCGCGACCAGGGTGGCGCGCCGGTCCGCCGGATCGGGCCGGCGCCGCACGAGCCCGCGTGCCTCGAGGTCGTCCACGACCTCGGTGGCCGAGCGCGGGGCGATGCGCAGGTGCTCGGCGAGCGCGCTGAGCCGCAGCGGACCGTGCCGGAGCAGCACGCCGAGGGCCCGGGACTGGCCGGGCGTCACGTCCCAGGGGGCGAGCGCCTCGCCGGTGCGGCGGCGCAGCCGCCGGGTCACCGCCCGGAACGCCTCGGCCAGGCCGTCCTCGCTGCTGTCGTCGCTGCCGTCGGTGTCTGCCGTCACGGGGAATACCGTAGCAGCGGAAGCTGTTGCTCCCTCATGTTGAGGTAACCTCAGCATATCCGACGTGAGGAAGTATCCCTTGGAACCCGTCCCCTCCGGCCGCGACCGCGGCCCCCGCAAGGTCAGCGCCGCCGAGAAGGCGCAGGCCCGCCAGGTGTCCCTGCGGCGCATCGGCGCCCTGTTCGCTCGGCACAAGGCGGCGCTCGGCACCGTCACCGTGATCATCGTGGTCTCCTCGGTGCTCGCCATGGCCTCGCCCTTCCTGCTGCGCGCCGTGATCGACAGGGCCCTGCCGGAGCGCGACCTGACCCTGCTCGTCGCGCTGGTGGCCGGCATGGTCGCCGTGGCCGCCGTGACCTCGGTGCTCGGCGTGGCGCAGACCTGGATCTCCACCCGGGTCGGCCAGCAGGTCATGCACCGGCTGCGCACCGACGTCTTCACCCACCTGCAACGGCAGTCGCTGTCGTTCTTCACCCGCACCCGCACCGGCGAGGTGCAGTCGCGCATCACCAACGACATCGGCGGGATGCAGAGCGTGGTCACCTCGACCGCCACCTCCATCGCGGCCAACCTGACCACCGTGGTCGCCACGGCGGCGGCGATGCTCGCGCTCTCCTGGCGGCTCTCCCTGGTCTCCCTCGTCGTGCTGCCGCCGGCCATCTGGCTGACCCGCCGGGTCGCCCAGCTGCGCCGCGAGATCACCGCCGAGCGTCAGCGCGAACTCGCCGACCTGAACGTCACCGTCGAGGAGGGACTCTCGGTCAGCGGCGTGCACCTGGCCAAGACCCTCGGCACCGGCCCCGCCCTGGCCGCGCGCTTCGCCACCTCGTCCGACCGCCTGGTCGACCTGGAACTGCGCTCCGAGCTCGCCGGTCGCTGGCGGATGGCCACCATGAGCGTCGTCTTCGCCGCCATCCCGGCGGTCATCTACCTCAGCGCCGGCCTGCCCGGCGCCGCCGGCACGCTCAGCATCGGCACCCTGGTCGCCTTCACCGCGTTGCAGGGCGGGCTGTTCCGACCGTTGATGGGCCTGCTCAACGTGGGCGTGTCGGTGACCGCCTCGCTGGCGCTGTTCGCCCGGATCTTCGAGTACCTGGACCTGCCGGTCGAGGTGGACGACCCCGCCGAGCCGGTCGCCGTCGACCCGCGCCGGATCCGGGGCGAGCTGCGCCTGCGCGACGTCACCTTCCGCTACCCGGGCAGCGACACCGCCGCCGTCGCCGGGATCACCCTCGACGTGCCGGCCGGCACCGGCCTGGCCCTGGTCGGCGAGACCGGCTCCGGCAAGAGCACCCTGGCCGCGCTCGTCAGCCGGCTGCACGACCCGACGAGCGGCCGGATCACCGTCGACGGCATCGACCTGCGCGACCTGCGCCTGGCCGACCTGGCCGCGATCGTCGGCGTGGTCAGCCAGGAGACGTACCTGCTGCACACCACCGTGCGGGAGAACCTGCGCTACGCCCGCCCCGACGCCACCGACGCCGAGATCGAGGCCGCCGCCCGCGCCGCCCAGATCCACGACCTGATCGCCGGGCTGCCGGACGGCTACGACACCATGGTCGGCTCGCGGGGGCACCGCTTCTCCGGCGGCGAGAAGCAGCGCCTCGCGATCGCCCGTACGCTGCTGCGCGACCCGCGCATCCTGATCCTCGACGAGGCCACCAGCGCGCTGGACACCGAGACCGAACGCGCCGTGCAGCGGGCGTTCGACGAGGTGGCCCGGGGTCGCACCACCATCACCATCGCCCACCGGCTCTCCACGGTGCGCGACGCGGACCGGATCGCCGTGCTCGACCACGGCCGGATCGTCGAGTCCGGCAGCCACGACGGCCTGCTGGAGCGCGCCGGCCGCTACGCCACCCTCGCCGCCTGACGGGCTGCCGCTCCGTTCTCAAAACCGTCGCAATATCGTCTCACTATTTCGCGGCTGCCGGGTCGAGGTGGCGGTAGACGGTGGCCCGCGAGACGCCGAGTGCGGCGGCGATCTCGTCCGCCGAGTGGCCGCCCCCGGCGTACATCCGCCGGGCCCTTTCGACCTGCTCCGGGCTCATCGCCCGTGGCCGCCCGGGCCGCCGCCGAACCCCCGCCCCGCCCGCCTGGCCGGCCTGGGCGGACCTGGCCGCGTCCGCGTCGCCGGCTCGGGCGGGCTCGCCCGGGTCGCCGAGCAGCCGGCGCACGCCGTCCAGCATGTCCGCCCGCAGCACCTCGTCCGGCACGTCGGAGAAGAAGACGATCGGGTCGCTGCACCCGGCCACCGCCTGCACCGCCCGCACCCGCTCCCGCCGCCCGGCGTCGGGCCCCGCGATCAGGTCGTTGGCGCGCATGGCGATCCGCATCAGCCGGTGGAAGGTGTCGCCCCGGGTGATCAGCGCGATGTCGTGGAAGAGCATGCCGAGCGGACGGCGGTGGGCCAGCATGACGTCCACCCAGCCCTCCAGCACCGCCCAGCGGGCCCGCTCCGCCGGCCCCGCCTCGGCGTCGTCGAGCAGCGCCTCCAGATCCGCCACCAGCGGCTCGACCAGGGCGGTGAGCAGGTGTTCCTTGGTGGGGAAGTGGTAGAGGATCGCGGCCTTGGTCAGCCGCAGCCGCTCGGCGATCTGCCGCAGCGGGGTGCGCTGGTAGCCGTGCTCGGCGAACAGGTCGAGCGCGGCGCGCAGGATCCGGGTACGCGTGTCGTCGGGCGCCTCGACGGTCATGGCGGCAAGCGTAGCGGCGTCTGACCGGTGGGAGGCGGCACTGTTGATTCGACTGACCGTCGGTCAGTACAGTGTGGTCGTCGGCACCGCCAGCGGCAGGAGGGCCCATGCCCGTCATCTCCATCGACGACCTGGTCAAGACGTTCGGCAGCGTCCGCGCGCTCGACGGGCTCGACCTGAAGGTCGGGGCGGGGGAGGTGCACGGCTTCCTCGGTCCCAACGGCTCCGGCAAGTCCACCACCATCCGGGTCCTGCTCGGCCTGCTGCGCCGCGACGCGGGCGACGTACGGGTCTTCGACGCCGACCCGTGGCGCGACGCGGTGACGCTGCACCGCCGCCTGGCGTACGTGCCCGGCGACGTGAACCTGTGGCCCAACCTCTCCGGCGGCGAGGCGATCGACCTCTTCGGCCGGCTGCGCGGCGGCCTCGACCGGCGCCGCCGCGACGCTCTGCTGGAGCGCTTCGACCTCGACCCGACGCGCAAGTGCCGCACCTACTCCAAGGGCAACCGGCAGAAGGTCGCCATCGTCGCCGCCTTCGCCTCGAACGTCGAGCTCTACGTGCTCGACGAGCCGACCTCGGGGCTCGACCCGCTCATGGAGGCCGTGTTCCAGGACGAGGTCCGCCAACTCAAGCGCGACGGCGCCACCGTGCTGCTCTCCAGCCACGTGCTGGCCGAGGTCGAGGCGCTCTGCGACCGGGTCAGCATCATCCGCGAGGGCCGCACCGTCGAGTCCGGCACCCTCACCGAGCTGCGGCACCTCACGCGTACCGCCGTCACGGTCGAGACCGCGCGGCCGGCGACGGGGCTGTCCGCGCTGCCCGGCGTGCACGAGGTGCGCGAGGTCGACGGGCGCATCCACCTGGAGGTCGAGCCCGCCCACCTCGACGAGCTGCTCGGGCACCTCGTGCGCTTCGGCGTCCGCGCGTTGACCAGCGCCCCGCCCACCCTGGAGGAGCTGTTCCTGCGCCACTACGGCGACGAGCGCGCCGCCGTGGCCGCCGGAGCTCCGGCGGCCGACCCGACCGGCGCCGACCGGCCGGCGGGTGCCCGGTGAGCGCGTTCACCGGCACCGGACGGCTCGCCCGGCTCGTGCTGCGCCGGGACCGGCTCCGGCTGGCGATCTGGGTGCTCGGCACGCCCCTGCTCGGCTACGCCCTCGCCGGCAGCGTCAAGGAGTTCTATCCGGACGAGGCGGCCCGGGTCGGCTACGCCAGCACGTCGGCGTCCAGCCTGGTCGCCCGCGCGTTCAACGGGCCGGTCGCCGGCACCGACCTCGGCGCGGTGGTGGTCGCCGAGACGTACGTGACGCTGGCCCTGCTCGCCGCGCTGCTGAGCACCTTCGCGGTCGTCCGGCACACCCGGCAGAACGAGGAGACCGGCCGGGCGGAGCTGCTCGGCGCCTCCGTCGTCGGCCGGTACGCGCTGCTCACCGCCGCCCTGCTCGTGGTCGTCGCCGCGAACGGGGCCGCCACCGTCCTGCTCGCCGCCGCCCTGGCCGGCGCCGGTCTGCCGTCGGCCGGATCCGTCGCCGCGGCCGCCGCCATCGGTGGCGTCGGGGTGGCGTTCACCGGCGTCGCCGCCGTCACCGCCCAACTGTCGGTCACCTCCCGGGGCGCCAATGCGCTCGCCGCCGCCGCCGTCGGGATCGCCTTCCTGCTCCGCGCTGCCGGCGACGTGCTGGGCGAGCAGACCGACGGCGGCCTGCGCGTGGTCAGCGCCTGGCCGTCCTGGCTCTCCCCGCTCGGCTGGGGCAACCAGGTGCGCGCCTTCGGCGGCGAACGCTGGTGGGTGCTGGCGCTGCCCGTCGCGCTGCTGGTCGCGGCGGTGGCGTCGGCCTACGCGCTGGCCGAGCGGCGGGACATCGGCGCCGGGCTCGTCGCGCCCCGGCGCGGGCCGGCCACGGCCGCACCCGGGCTGCTCAGCCCCGCCGGGCTGGCCTGGCGGTTGCAGCGCGGCGCGCTGCTCGGCTGGGCGGTCGGGGTGGCGGTGCTCGGGTTCTCGATGGGCATCGCCGGCGACGAGTTCAACGCGATGATCGAGGAGAACCCGGCCGCCGCCGAGGCGATCAGCGCGATGGGCGGCGGCGCGAAACTCATCGACGCCTACCTGGCGGCGATGCTGGGGCTGTTCGCGCTGACCATCGGCGCGTACGTCGTGCAGGCGCTGCTGCGCACGCGCGCCGACGAGACCGACGGGCTGCTGGAGGCGGTGCTCGCCACGGCGGTCGGGCGCACCCGCTGGCTGGGCACCCAGGTTGCCGCCGCGACGCTGGGCGCGCTCGCCCTGGTGCTGGTGGGCGGGCTCACCACCGGGCTCGGCTACGGCCTCGTCGCCGGCGATCCGCTCGGGCAGGCAGTCGAGCTGGGCGGGGCGGCGCTGGTGCGGCTGCCGGCCCTGCTGGTGGTCGTCGGGGTGGTGACGGCGCTGTTCGGGCTGCTGCCCCGCTGGTCGGCGGCGCTGTCCTGGGCGGCGCTGATCGTGTTCCTGCTGCTCGGGCAGCTCGGCGCGGTGCTCGACCTGCCGCAGGCGGCGCTGAACCTGTCGCCGTACACCCACGTGCCGTCGGCCCCGGCGGTCGAGGCGGCGGCGCTGCCGCTGGTCGTGCTGACGGCGGTGGGGGCCGCGCTGCTGGCGGCCGGGATGGCCGGTTTCCGCCGCCGCGACGTGCCGAGCTGACGGGCCTCTGCCGACGCGGCGTCACTGTGCGGCGAGGGGTTTCCGGGACCCGGCGTCGAGAAGCGCGCCCACCCGTGCGATCGCCTCGCGGATCATCGTGCCGTACCCGTCGTCCGGCAACTCGACGGCGAGAGGCGCCGCGACCGTCAGGTGCTCCCGGGCGCGGGCGAGGTCGCCGGCGCGGCGGTACCCGTCGGCGAGGTTGAGGTGCAGGGACGGCAGGAGGGCGCGTACCCGCAGCGAAGCGTCGTGCCGCTGGACGCGCTCGTCGCTGAGGTCGGCGACGGCCGCCAGCGCGCGGCGGTCCCACGCCACCTCGTCCTCGACCGATTCCTGGAGGTCGGCCAGGTGGTGCGCGACGGTGCAGCGGTGCAGGGCGTCCCCGGTGCCGCCGATCCGGTCCCAGAGCTGGGTGAGGGCCTCGCGTGCGGCGGCCCGGTCGCCAGCTCCACCCAGTTCCAGGGCGCGGCCGATGTGCGCCATGACGTCGTCGCCGTCGTTCGTGTCCACTGTGCTCCCCGCGGTCGGGACCCGTCGGCCGGCCGACGGGTCTTCGCGGCACATGCTCGGGGCTCGACCGACTCGAGGGTCAAGCCCCGCACCTGGGGAGTTCCCGTGGCCGACGGCGGGCCGGTGGAGGAGGCTCAGCCGTCGCGGTTCACGCACGAGCGGAAGGCGCTGGCGTGGGTGCAGGCGCCGTGGCGCAGCGAGCGGGGCGGCGCTTCGCTGTTGGCGTCAGCCGGGGTAGCGGGTCCTCCAGTGAGGATCGGTCGGGGGGAAGTACTCGCCTCCCGACGGGCTGTCGTGCAGCTCGGTGACGAGGTCGCGGGCCAGCGTGTCGGCCGTCCACGCCAACTCCAGCCGGGACAGCCAATCGACCGGGAGCGCGTCCGGCCCGTGCGCCGTACCCAGCAGGGCGCCGGCGACCGTCACGGCGTGGCCGCCGTCGCCGGCCGAGGCGGCGAAGAGGAGTGCCTCGCGTACCGTCTCCCGCCCCGGGAAGCAGGCGACGGCGTAGACGCCGCCTGCCAGCGCGGAAACCGCCCTGGCGTCGGGAGCGAGGCGGTTCAGCTCACCCGTCGAGGGCGCGCCCGACCGGGCCGCGGACAGGGCCGGAACCAGGGACCGCTGCGACACCTCGGCGAAGCCTGCCAGGTCCGCCGCCACGCTCTCCAGGGCCTCGACGAGCGGGCGTCCCGCGGCGAGGAGACGGACCACCGCACCACCCAGCCCGGCGGCACCGACAGCGTCACCAGCGTGCGTGAGGGCGGCCATCTCCGCCGGGTCGCACGGGTAGAGGCTGACCGGCAGGGTGCGGGTGAGCGCGTGCGCCCCGGTGCTCGTACCGTTGGGTTCGTCGATCGTGCCGATCTTCCGCCGCTGGAGTGCCGCCACGGTCGCCGGCGCCGATCCGCGCCGCTCTGCCAGCGCCGGCACCTTCGCCAGCCAGCCTCCCGGCCGGTGGCCCTCGCCGCCGACCGTGAAGCCGGGGACGCCCTGGATCAAGGCCCAGTTCCGGTACGACTCCCACACCACGCTCGGCGGGTGACAGATGCCCCGGTGCCGGTGCCGGACGTGGGCGCGGATCAAGCCGTCGACGGTGAAGCAGGCGAGCTGCCCGGCGCTGGTCGCCGCCAGCGGCCCGGTCGCGGGCACCTTGCCGCCCGTCGCGCCGATCGCGTCGCCGAGCATCAGCCCGAGCACGCAGCCCCGAGCGGTCGCGAGCTGCTCCGCCGTCACCTTGGTCACGCCGTGAAGCATATTCATCCGATGTCACGCCTGGTCGTACCGGTCGTGCGTCGTCCTACCCTGCCGGGACCGCAGACGGGCCGTGCCCCGCCACTGCGCCAGCGATGTGGCTCGTACGGCAGGGCCCCCGGATCGTGCCTCTGCGCCTACGCTTTTCCTGCGGAGCTGGCCGCACCGTCCGAGTAGGAGGAAGCGTGCTGCGACAGCGTGGGTACTGGCGGGAGAACGGCGACCAGATCAGCGCGCAGGAGGCCTGGGACATCTGGGCCGAGCACGCGTACGACATCCTGGTCGAGGTGGCCCGGGGCTACCACGCGGTCATCACCTATGGCGAATTGAGAGACAGATTTCAAGCCGCCACGGGCATTCGGACGACCGCCCTGCTGCAGAACTGGATCGGCAACGTCCTCAACCGGGTCATCCGCGAGGCCCACCGCCGGGGTGATCCGCCGCTTAGCGCGCTGGTCGTGCGGGCCGACGACGGGATGGTCGGCCCCGGATACGACGAGGTCCTCCGGATCACCGGGGAACCACAGCCGGCGGACGAGATCGCCCGGGAGGAGCATGCCGCCCAGGCCCGGCTGGCCTGCTACCGCCACTTTGGGGCGGTTCTGCCGGTGGGTGGCGGCGTACCTGCGCTGGCGCCGAAGCTACGGGAGACCCTGAAACGCCGACGCGATCAGGCCCCCGAGCCCCGCCGGCCGGTGTGCCCCACCTGCTTCGTCCAGCTCCCCAGGAACGGTGACTGCGACTCCTGCGGGTAGGGGCCGGCGGGCGGAACGGCGCCGTGGCGACCACCGGAACGGCGGTCACCGCCACCCGCTGACCTGCCCCTAGGATCGTCGGCATGCAGGAGGGCCGGTGGACGACGATCACGCCGTCGCAGTTCGCACACGAACGGGAGGCGCTGGCGCACGTCCAGGCGCTGCTGCCCGACACCGAGCCCTACCGCGCCTGGTCGAACTTCACCTTCACCGCGCAGACCGGCCACCCCTACGAGGTCGACCTGCTGGTGGCGGGCCCGGGCGGGCTCTACCTCATCGAGATTAAGAGCCTCAACGGCCAGCTCACCTCCAGCGGCTCCAACTGGATCCTGCGCGGCCCCAGCGGCACCCGTACGTTCGACAACCCGCTGCACCTCGCCGACGCCAAGGCCAAGAAGATCAAGTCCCTGCTCCAGGTGGCGGCGAGTCAGCGCAAGGGTCCGCCGCTCAGGATCCCGTTCGTGCAGGCGGCGGTCTTCCTGTCCAAGCCGGGTCTGATCGTCAACCTCGCCGAGCACCACCTGCACGGCATCCACGGTCCCGAGCCGGCTCCCGGCCACCAGCCGGGCCCGCTGCCGACGATCGGCTCGCTGTTGCAGCGCCCACCGCAGGACGAGCGGCAGCGGGTCACCAAGGAGGTGTCCGCAGCGCTGCCGGAGCTGCTCAAGGCTGTCGGCATCGCCCGCAGCCGCAAGCACTACCAGATCGGGGCCTGGGAGCTGGACACCCGCCCGTTCGACCTGGGCCCGACTTGGCAGGACCACCACGCCCGGCACCGGGAGCTGGAGCGGGAGCACCGGCGGATCCGGATCTACCTTGTTGAGCGCAACGCGGTGCAGTCCGAGCGGGCTAGCATCGAACGTGCCGCCAAGCGCGAGATGACCGTGCTGCACGGCATCAACCACCCGGGCATCGTGCGGGTCGACTCGATGGAGTCGCACGAGGCCGGGCCCGCGCTGATCTTCCGGTACGACCCCCGCTCCATCCGGCTGGACCACTACATGGCCCAGTACGGCGACCGCCTCGACGCGCTGAGCCGGCTCGCCATGATCCGTCAGCTCGCCGAGACGGTGGCCTACGCGCACCGTCGGCGGCTGCATCACCGCGCCCTGTCGGCCCGCAGCGTGCTGGTCAGCCCGGGCCGGCGGCGTCGGGGTGGCAGCGAGGACGAAGCCTGGCTGGTGCCACAGTTGCAGGTCAGCGACTGGCAGGCGGCGACCAGGGGCGCCGACACCGCCGGCGGCAGCAGCGGTGACCCGGTGACCCACTCCTCGCACGCCGCCTCGCACATCGAGCACTCCGCCGAGGCGTACCTCGCGCCGGAGCTGACCGCCCCGAAGCCCGACGCGGTGGCGATGGACGTCTTCGGGCTGGGCGCGCTGGCGTATCTGATCCTGACCGGCGAGCCGCCGGCGGCGAAACGCCCCGAGCTGCTCTCGCGGCTGGCCCGCGACAACGGGTTGCGCGCCACCGCCGTGGCCGACGGGATCAGCCTCTTCGCCGACGAGCTGATCCAGGCGGCCACCGCCCCGGTGCCGACGCAGCGACTCACCACCGTCGCCGAGTTCGTCGAGATGCTGCAGGAGGTCGAGGACGAGCTGACCGCCCCGCCCCCCGCCTCGGTGCACCCGGAGGAACCGGAGCCCGAGCAGGTCGACCCGCTGGAGGCGCGCGGCGGCGACCGGGTCGGCGAGTGGACGATCAGGAAGAGCCTCGGCACCGGCTCGACGTGCCGGGCGTTCCTCGCGCACAACGAGCGCACCGGCAAGGACGAGGTGCTCAAGGTCGGCCTCTCCGACGAGAAGGGTGCCCGGCTCGCGCACGAGGCCCGGGTGCTCGGCCCGCTCACCGACTCCCGGGTGATCCGGCTGGCCCGGCCCGAGCCCCTGCAGCTCGGCAACCGCACCGTCGTGGTGCTGGAGCACGCCGGCGAGCTGACGCTGGCACGCAAGCTACGCGACGACGGCCGGCTCACCGTCGACGAGTTGGAGACCTACAGCCACTACCTCTTCGGGGCGCTCGACTACCTGGAGGGCGAGGGCGTCTACCACCGCGACATCAAGCCCGACAACATCGCCATCCGGATCCGTCCCAACCGCACTCGGCAGCTGGTGCTCTTCGACTTCTCCCTGGCCGGCGTCTCGGTCAAGGAGACCGCCGCCGGCACTCCCCGCTACCTGGACCCGTTCCTCGGCACCGCCAACCGGCAGGTCTACGACAAGCACGCCGAGTGGTACGCCCTCGCGGTCACCCTGCACGAGATGGCCTCGGGCGAACTGCCGGTGTGGGGCGACGGCGGCACCGAACCGCAGCTCACCGAGGGCCCGCCGGTGCTGGCCGTGGAGGCGTTCGACCCGGCGATCCGCGACGACCTGGTCGACTTCTTCCGGCAGGCCCTGCACCGCGACCACCGGCAGCGCTTCGCCTCGCTGAAGGACATGCGCGACGCCTGGCACCAGGTGTTCCGTCGCTCCGACGCGAGCGCCCCGGTCGGCACCGACCACCCGGAGATCGAGGCCGACGAGCCGGACGAGCAGGCCGCCGAGGCGGCCCGCGACGAGGCCGCGACCAGGGCGACCCGGGCCACCGCGCTGGAGGCCGCCGGCCTCACCCCGCGGGCCGTCTCCGCCGCCCACCGGCTGGAGGCCACCACCGTCGGCGAGCTGCTCACCGTGGCGAACAAGCTCGCCACCCTCCCCGGCCTCGGCGCGCGGACCCGTAAGGAGCTGCAGCGCCGGGTCAAGGAGTGGCGCGGCCGGCTGGGGGAGCGGGAGACCATCCCCACCACCCCCGCCGCCCGTAAGGCCGCCACCGCCGAGGCGGCCACCGAGACCGACGCCGGACATGGCGACGCCGATCTGGTACGCGTCGGCGTGGACGCGATCGCCACGCTGCTGCTGCCGGCGAAGAACGGCCGTAACGACACCGAGATCGAGGGCACCCGGCTGCTGCTGCACCTGCCCGACTCCTCCGGCACGCTGCCGGCGCTGCCGCCCTGGCCGCAGCAGCCGCAGGTCGCCACCGCGCTGGGCGTCAGCTCTGCCCGTATCGCGCAGATCCTCGGCAAGCAGCGCAAGCGCTGGCACGACCTCCCCGTGGTCGGCAGTGTCCGTACGCAGATCATCGAGCTGTTGCGCGACGGCGGCCGGGTGATGGGTGTCGGCGAGCTGGCCACGGCGCTGCTCGGCAGCCGGGGCTCGGTGCGTACGGGCGACGCGTTGCGCCGGGCGGTGGCACTTGCCGCGGTGCGGGCCGCCGTGGAGGTCGACGCCCTGGCCGACGAGCCGCGGCTGCTGCTGCGCCGCCACGGCGAGCGACTGCTGGTGGCCCTGGAGGCGGGCGAGGACGACGGCCCCGACACCCCGGCCGCGCCGGCCCTGCTCGACTACGCCGACGCGCTCGGCAAGGCCGCCGACCGGCTCGCCGCCAGCGAGGTGCTGCCGAGCCCGGCGACGGTGCTGCGTACCCTCGCGGCCGTGACCGCGCCCGGCGGGGCGGCCGACGCGATCGACGAGCGGCGACGGGTGCTGCTCGCGGCGGTGGCCTCGGAGCGGGCCGCCGCGACCGCGCGGCTGGAGCTCTATCCTCGCGACCTCGACCCGGTGCGGGCGCTGCGGCTGGCCCAGGCCGGTGTGGTGCCCCCGGCGGCCGGGCCCGACAAGCGGCGCGGCCTGACCCCCACGCAGGTCGCCGACCGGGTGGCCGCGCGGTTCCCCGAGTTGGAGCCGTTGCCGGGGCATCCGAAGCTGGACCGGCTGCTCGGCGAGGCCGGTTTCGAGCTGCGCTGGGACCGCGACCGGTACGTCCCGCCGCCGCCCCGCAACGCGTCGTCCTCGATGTCGTACGTGCAGCGTCGTCCGTCGGCTACGGCCGCGCCGAGCCGGTGGACGGCGGAGTCGCCGGAGCTGGCGGCGGCGATGCGGGCAGAGGAGCGCCTGACGGGCGCCAGGACCGCCGGTGGGTTCCGGGCCCTGACGGTACGCCTCAACCGGTACGCCCCGGCCCGCGAGGAACTGATCCGGCGCTTCGACGCCCGGCCGGTCAACGTGGCGGCCCGCTTCCTGGACCACCTGCACGCCCTGGTCGACGCCCGCCCGAAGCCGACCTGGGAGACGGTGCTGAGGGCCGATGTCGCGGAGCCCGGCTCCCGGCCGGCGATCAAGCTGGGCGAGTACGCCGAACAGGCGTGGCAGCTAGCCGTGCCCGAGCTGCGCGCGGAGCTGCGCGCCGGGGACGGGCCGGTGCTGCTGCACGACGCGGCGGTGCTGGCGCGCTACCGGGCTGTGGACCGGCTCTACGAGCTGGCCGACGCGGCGCGGGGCGGGGCAGGCGACGTGTGGCTGCTCTGCCCGATGGAGGACCCGGCGCTGCTGCCCAAGCTGGACGGTGCGGTCGTGCGGGTGGGCGACAACGAGTGGATCGCCCTACCGGACGCCTGGGTCGTCAACGCCCACCGCAGCGCAGCCCCCGTCTGACTGCGACACCCGCCCCTGCACCCGAGCCGCCCACCTGGCAGCCTCACGCCACCCGAGTCAGCCCTGCCTCGCGCCACCCATGTTCGCCGCCGCCGGGCGCCGCCGGTTGGCCGTGATCGTTGACGGCTGGGCGACTCGACACGCCGACCACGTCGCAGGCGAACCGCCAACGGTCGAGGCGCTGCCATAGCAGGTGCGGGCTGTCGGTGGGGAATGTCCACAGCGGGGCGGGTGTCCACAGGGCGGGGTTGGGGCGGTTGCGGGAGGGTGGGCCGGGTAGCCACCGTCGACGGCGTGAACTCGGTGCTTGGGGAGCTGGTGGAGCGGGCGGGCGGGCTGGTGACCCGCGTGGCGGCCGTGCAGGTAGTTCCGGAGTGGACGCTGTGGCAGGCATGTCGCAGTGGTGGTCTGGTTCGGGTGCTGCCCGAGGTGTTCGTGGCGGCGCACCTGCTGGACGGTCGACGGGAAACCCGCCCTGGTGCCCCTGCGCTGAGCCGACTCGACCTCGACCTGGCTCGCCGCGCGGTGTGCGCGTGGGCCGAGGGGCGCGGCGCACTCAGCCACCTCAGCGCCCTTGACGTGTGGGGGCTGCGTGGGCAGAACACCGGCGACGTGCTGCACCTGAGCGCACCGGCCGGTGCCGGCCTGCGTAGCCGACCCGGTGTGGCCGTGCACCGACGTCAGAACCTTATCCTTGAGCCACCGCAGGTGGTGCTCCGGAGGGGATGGCCGGTGACCCGGCTCGAGCAGACCCTGGTCGACTCGTGGCCGATCCTGCCGTCGGCCGAGCGGCGGGCGCCGGTGATCCGGGCGGTCAACGACCGGCTCACCACGCCTGAGCGGCTGGCGGTGGCCCTGGGGAATGCGCCGAAGCTGCCCGACCGGGCAGCGTTTCGGACGCTGCTGACGAGGCTCGCCGAGGGCTGTCGTAGCCCGTTGGAGATCTGGGGGCACGAGAACGTCTTCACCGGTCCCGGGATGCCGGCGTTCCGCCGCCAGGTGCGGGTACGCGTCGGGCCACGGACCATGTATCTCGACCTGTTCGCCGAGCGGGAACGGGTCGACATCGAACTCGACGGCGCCACGACACACGGCGACCCCCGTCAGCGGGAGATCGACCTGCGACGGGACGCGCTGCTGGCGACGGTCGGGATCATGGTGGTCCGCTTCGCCCATCGCCGCCTGTTTCACGAGGCCGACGACGTACGCCGGGAAACTCTGGCCATCCTGACGAATCGCCGGTCGGGCGCGACCGCCTGAGCCCGCGCAACCACCGTGTCGCCGGAGTGAGCGACGAACGATCTAGGCGAACTCCGACAGCAACGCCGTCTGCGCCGGGGTGAGGCGCCACGGCGCGTCCCGGCCGGCCGGCGGGAAGACCTGGGCGGCCTCGACGTCGGCTCTGCGCAGGCTCGTCGCGACGCCGATCTTGACGCCCCTGGAGGTCAGGGTGTCTAGCAGGGCGCGGGCGTCGAAGAGGTATGCCGCAGAGATCCGCCACTGGTGGTGGCGTACCGCACCGGGCGGCCGGGGCGGACCACTCAACACCAGGTAGAAGTCGCAGGGATGCGGGCTGATGTCGATGCCGGTGAAGGCGTCGCCGTAAATCTTGACGTTCACGGTCTTGCCGGCGAGCGGACCGGAGCGGAAGACACCGTCGTAGCCGGCCTGGACCGCCGTGTGGGCCAGCTCGATGTCGAACACCTGCGCGGCGATGAACTCGCCGACGTCACCCGGCCGCGCCGATCGCCCGGTGAGCGCCGCGATCCGGGCGTCCAACTCGTCGCGGGTGCGCAGCAACGCGGCCAACTGGCGCAAGGTCTCGGTCACGAGGTTGATTCTTCGCGTTGCGCTCTGGCTTCACCAGTCACGCGTCGCTAACTTCCTGTCATGACGACCTCCGCTCGGCAGCGCGTCGCGGCCTTCTGGGACGCCCACGTCGAATCCTGGCTCAGCGGCGAGGATCAACTACCGCGACCGTTGCAGTGCTGGTTCGACTCCTATGTGGGCGTCGGCCCCGGCGCGGTGACCCGCGAGGGCTTTCCCGAGCCTTACCACGGTGACCTCCTCGGGCTGGAGCGCACGCCACGGATGGTGGTGCTCGGCCTGAACCCCGGCGAGTTCCGTTCCCGCTTCCAGGCGCGTGGCGGTGTCTTCGCCAAGGAGATCGCCGAGCACGGTTCGTACAGCAGGTGGGCCACGACGTGCCCCTACAACCGGCCGCCGTGGACGTTGCCGCAGGAGATGGGGAAGAACAGGTACTACGAGGCGCGGCTTGCGTTCACCCGCCGGTGGCTACAGGATCCGAGCGCCGACCATCGTGACCTGCTGATATTCGAGTGCTATCCCTGGCACTCGAAGTCCATCACGGCCCCGCTGCGGCCACCACCGGAGATCATCGAGGAGTTCGTGTGGCAGCCGGTCGCGGAGCTGCCCGTGCGGGACGTGTTCGCCTTCGGCCGTCCCTGGGACGGGATCGCTCAGGCGCTCAAGCTGCCGCTGACGGGCGAGCTGGGATCCGGCGGCACGGACTACGGGTCGAAGGTGCCCGGCCGGGCGGTGCGGACGTACGGGCTGCCGTCGGGGCAGCGGCTGGTTGTCGAGTGGCACCGAGGATCGGCCGGACCGCCGAACGTCAAGGAGACGGCCCTGCTGCGGAAAGCGCTCGTCGACGCCGGGAGTGACGGCATCCGGACGACGCCCATTCCCAGGGCGGGAGTCTCCGTCGACTCGACCCCTGCTCCGACCCCGATCGGTCCGTCCTCGTGACCCACGCCAGCGACCCTGTCGTCACCGCCAGCCGGATCGCGCAGCTCGATCAGTACATGGCCGAGCACGTCCTGGCGCCTTCCGGGGCCTGCGTCTGCCGCAGGCTCGGCAGCTGCCGTGAGAGCGCCCTGGGCGGACGCCGATCGGCCTCCCGACCCGAGGCGGCTTTCGCCGCGGGGCAACTCTCGCACGTCGGCCACCACTACGACCTGGTCCTCGACGGGGTGCCGGCGCGAACCCTCGTCATCGCCATGGAGACCGGGCGGGCGCGCGAGGGCGTGACCCTCAAACAACGTCATGCCGAGGTGATGCAGTCCGCCGGCCTGGCGTTCACCGCCCGGAATCCGCACATGCGCGGTGTCACGAGCGCGCTGCGGCTCGCCGTGGGGCGTGAACCCGGGCCCGACCGGGCCGGTGAGCTGCTCCACCTGGACGGCGTCCGTTCCCCGGTGCACCTCTTCGACGCCTACGCCATGGCCAACATGCGGCTCTGCTCGGCCGTGGTCAGCGGCACGACCAGGTCGCTCGGTAACGCCACGATGAGTCGCAACTGCGCCCCGCATCTGGCGGCGACGATCGCGATCCTCCAGCCGACCCTCTGCATCGTCCAGGGCGTCGAGGTGCGCAAGTCGCTTACCGCGATCATGAGCCGCCGTCGGGAGATCGCACCACACCTCGTACAGGCGAGTATCGCCGGCGTCGACACGCTCGTCGCCGCCTTCACCCACCCGTCCGCCATGCGGCTGACGGACCACTGGGGGCGGCTGACCAGCGTGCCGTACCTGCACGGGACGGTTGTGCCGACGATCAGAACCGCGCGCCGATGGCTTCAGCAGCGAAGCTGACGGTTGTCGCCGTTGTCCAGCCACGCCCCCGGATGCGGACAGCGCGAATGGGCTACCAGCCCGGGTAACGCTCCCACCAGTGCGGATCGGTCTCGTCGCCGTAGCCGCTGCCGGACGGGCCGTCCGCGAACTCGGTGAGGAGATCCCGGGCCAGGACGTCGGCGACCCACGCCAACTCGACCCGGGAGACCACGTCGACAGGGAGCGCGTCGACGCCGTGCGCGGCACCGAGGAACGCGCCGGCGGTCGCGGCCACGTGCTTGCCGTGCGGAACGGCTGCGGCAAAGAGCAGGGCGTCGCGTAGCTGCGAGCGGTCGGGATAGGAGAGCGCGACGTAGACGGCTCCGGCCAGTGCCGATGCCGCACGAGCGTCCGGCGCGAGCTGCGCCAGGACCTCTGCCTGGCGCGGGCGCGTCCGTCCGGCGTGCAGGGCCGGGGCGAGAGGCAGCCCGGTCAGGACCGTCACGATCGACTGGCACTCCCGCTGCGCGAGTTCCGCCGCCTTCTCGACGTCCTGACGCTTGACGACGTTGGCGATCACCGTGGCACCCAGTGCGGCGGCGTCGGCCGCTGCCGGGCCGTGGGTGGTGGCTGCGATCTCCGCCGCGAAGCGCCCGGGTTGCGGCCCCCACCCCGGGATGAGCCCGGCGGGCAGGCTCCGGGTGAGCCCATGGGCCCCGACGCTGCTCCAGGCAGCTTTCCCTGGCGCGTACGTGGCTTGGCTCTGCAACGCGGAGACGGTGGCGGGAGCGGACCCACGCCGGGCCGCCAGCGTCGGCACCCGAGCGAGCCAGCCGTCCGGCCAGTCCTGCTCCTGCCAGCGCTTGATGCCAGGGATGCCCTGCAGCGCGGCCCACCTCGTGTAGGCATGGTGCACCACGCCGGGAGGATGGCAGATGCCCTTGTGGGTGCCCCGGATGTTGGCCCGGATGATGCCCTCGATGGTGAAGCAGGCGAGCTGGCCGGCGCTGGTGACCGGCAGGGTTCCGCCCGCCGGCACCTTGCCGCCCGTCGCGCCGATCGCGTCACCGAGCATCAGCCCGAGCACGCAGCCCCGAGCGGTCGCGAGCTGCTCTGCCGTCACCTTGGTCACCCTGAGAAGCATAGGAGCGGGTGGCACACGGGCGTTGCGGGGTCGGCGGGCTGACGACGGGGCGGAGGCCGGCGAGCTGAACGTAGATCTCGCGCTTGTCGGTCGCGTCGCCGCGTCGGTTCAGGACGTAGCCGGTCAGCCAGATCCAGCCGGCGTACGTCGGTTGGTCGGCTACCGAGACGACGCGGAAGGTCAGGGCGCGGTCCCCGGCGAACTGCACCGAGGCCCGGCCGTCGACGACGAGCAGGTCGCCGGGGGAGGGGCGCGCGGTCACCAGTGGCCGGAGTTGCGGTGGTGCTCCTCCGGCGGCCGGCACTCCCGCGCGTGCATGGTCTGCCAGTCGCGCAGCGCCCGCCTGATCCGGTCGTTCTCCTGGCTGAGTAGCCGTACCGTCTCGTTGAGCATGGCCAGCTCGTCGGAGACCCGGGCCTGGAACTCGCGTACCTCCACGGGGTCGACGCCCCGCCGGCGCGCGGCGAACTCGCGGGTCCGCACCTCGTGTGGCGTCAACCGGCCCGGGTATCCGGTGGGATGGGGCTGAGCACCTCGATAGACCTGGGCCACGACGATCCTCTCTCCAGGGCAGGCGGGAGCGCAGGCTCCGCGCGGTGGGGTCTGGAAGGGCGGGTCGTCCGCGAGGGGGCCGCGGACGACCCGCCCGCTCGGCCGCCGCAGCCCGATTCGGCGGTACGACGGCAGAGCAGCCGGACGGGGCCGGGACGGGCACGCACACCCGCCCCGACCAGGGGGTGAGCCGAACTCGTTGCCACGCGAGGAGCGGCTCCGAACCAACATAACTAGACATGTCAGATGAGTCAACGTTGCTTGTTAGGCGCGTCGCGGTGTGATCGAATCGGATTGCCACGCGAGGAGTGCCATGCGAGAAGTGCCGGACTATTGGCGCATCGCCGATGATGTGATCGCCGACGTCAGATCCAAGAAGTTGAAGCCGGAGGACAGGCTGCCCTCGATCGCCGAACTGCGTCAGACCTACGGCGTCAGTCACGGGACCGTGCAGATGGCGTATGCCCGGCTGGAGGCGTTGCGCGTCATCCGTCGCCATCAGGGCAAGGGAGTCTTCGTGAATGATCCCGCGCTCTGGATGCGGGAGCCCTGATCGGGGCACCGCTCTCCGTCGGGTGCCGCGCGGTCCAGCGGTGAATGGCGCTCGATCATCTGCTGAAAACCCGGCCGAAGTGGTGGGTGGCTTCCGGGTGACCGACAAACGATCATCGACGCCATAGCACGGTCGCCGACGCGGGTGGGTGTTGTCCACAGCGGAGCGGTCGTCCACAGCGCTCGCGGGGGCATGTGGCAGGTGGTGGCCGTGTCCCGCACGGTCGGCGGCGTGAACTCTGTGCTGCGTGCCCTGGTCGACCGCAACGGCGGGCTCGTTTCCCGACGCGACGCGTCGCAGGTGCTCCCGCGCTGGGTGCTGGAGGACGCGTCGCGCTCCGGACGCCTGCTCCGGCTTCTGCCCGGGGTCTACGTGGACGCCGCCCTGGTCGACGGCGCGGAGGGCGCGCCGCCGCTGGCCCGGGTCGCCCCGGTCCTGGCCCGGCGGGCAGCGGTGGCCTATGCGGGCGGGCGTGGCGCGCTGAGCCACCTCAGCGCCCTGGACGTGTGGAGGCTGCGCCGTCAGCCGCCCGGCGAACCCGTACATCTCAACGTGCCGACCGGTGCGGGGCTGCGCAGCGGGCCGCACCTGGTCGTACACTATCGCCGGTCCTTCGCTCCGGAGCCACCTCACGCGCTGATACGCGACGGCGTGCCGGTCACCCGATTGGACCGGACGCTCGTCGACGCGTGGCCGCTGCTGTCTCCGGTGGACCGACCGGCGACCCTCATCAGGGCGGTCAACGACCGTCTGACCACCCCGCAGCGGATCGTCGCTGAGTTGACGACCGCGCCGAAGCTGCCGGATCGCGCCGCGCTACGCCGGCTGCTGGACCGGCTCGCCGCCGGCTGCCGCAGTCCGCTGGAGATATGGGGGCACGACCATGTCTTCGTCGGGCCGGGAATGCCGCCGTTCCAACGGCAGGTGCGGGTGCGCCTGGGCGGACGGATCGCGTACCTCGACCTGTTCGCCGAGACGGAGCTGGTCGACATCGAGCTGGACGGCGCGACCACCCACGCCGACCTGCGGGAACGCGAGATCGACCTGCGACGCGACGCACTGTTGGCGGCCAGGGGCGTTCTCGTCGTCCGCTTCAGCCACCGCCGGCTGCTGCACGAGCCCGACGAGGTGCGTCGTGAGACGCTCGCCGTCCTCGCGGCCCGCCGGAGGCAGGACTTCGCGCCCGACCCCGGGTTGAGGCGGCGACTCCTGATCGAATGAGCCGTGCAGAAGGTGGCCGCTCCCGGCACGGCTCTGCCGACCACGATCATTTGATGAGGAACCGGTGAGCCTGATCCCCACCCTCCGGTTGGCCATCAACTGATCACGGGAATGATCCGGTGTGGCCCCACACAGGAGGTCAGGTGGCGTCAGTGGAGGCGTCGACTGTTCGGGGGGTGGCGCGGAGATCAACGTAGCGGCACGCTTGTCGGCGTGAAGGCCTTCGTGGGGGTCACGGATGAGAAGTGGTACCGCTTCCTGGCGGCGCGTCCCGAGCTGAACGAGGTCAACTTCTGGCGACCTTCGGGCGGTGGCTTTCGGGCGCTCACGGCCGGCGAGCCATTCTTCTTCAAGGCTCACCACCCCCTCAACCGTGTCGTCGGTGGCGGCTTCTTCAGCGGCTTCACGCAGCTGCGGATCTCCGAGGCGTGGGAGTTGTTCGGGCAGGCCAACGGCGCCGCGAGCATCGACGAGATGCGTCGCAGCGTCGGCCACTACCGAAGGCAGCCGATCGCGCCCGACGAGGATCCGGTCATCGGCTGCATCTTCGTGCGTGACGCCCGCTTCTTCCCGGACGAGTCCACCGTCGGCCCGCCGCCGGAGTTCAAGCCGAACGTGGTGCAGGGCAAGACGTACGACCTCGCGGACGCCGCCTGGGGCGAGTATTTCGAACTGCTGATCCACCGCCTGATCGGCACGACGGTCGAACTGGACCTCAGCGAGCCCTGGCATCGCCCCGGCCCGGTCTACGGAGATCCACGGTTGGTGCCCCAGCGGCTGGGCCAGCAGTCGTTCAAGGCCGTGGTGCTCGGGGCGTACGGCCGCCGCTGCGCGATCACCGGCAACAGGGTCCAGCCGGTGTTGCAGGCGGCGCACATCCGACCGCTGCCGAAGGGCGGCGAGCACCGCCTGGACAACGGCCTGCTCCTGAAGTCGGACGTGCACATCCTCTTCGACAGGGGCTACCTGGGCGTGGATCCCAAGCACCGGCTCGTGGTCAGCCCCCGGCTGCGCAGCGAGTTCGGCAACGGCGACCAGTTCTACGCCAAGGCGGGTGAGCAGATCGCTGTTCCGGATCGCCGGGCCGACCGACCGAACGCGGAGTTCCTGGAATGGCACCTCGACACCGTCTACAAGGCGGCCTGACCCTCGCAGCCGGATTGGTCGGGAGGCGCCGTCAGTTCGGGTGGGGTGGCTCGTCGAGGATGGCGCTGAAACGCTCCTCGGCCAGGTCGAGCTGGCCGAGGATGTGCTCCTTGACCGGCGCCGACAGGGGAGTGTCCGCCCGGGTGACGAGGTCGCGGTAGACCGGCACGAGCGGCCGGTACTTGCGGGCCGAGGAGGTCACCTTCGGCCCGACGGTGTGGATGACGCCCACCCCGTTGTCCGTGAAGTCGGAGATCTTGATGACCCGCGCCCACGGCTCCCGGTCGAGGCTGGCCGCCACGTGCTCCCGGTACTGCACGTGCTTGTCGCGCCCCGGGTCGTACGCCGGATTGGTCACCGCGCCGACCAGGCGGGCCACCCGCGGGCCGAAGCGGGCCGCGAGCACGGCCAGGGCGGCGGCCGTGGCGTCCCCGCCGTCGTGCGCCCCGGTGGGTTCGCCGCCAGGCATGGCGGCCAGCTCGCCGGGGTGGTCCTCGACCGCGTCGTGCAGCAGGCCGGCGACGATCACGTCGACATCGCGGACCTGGTAGTGGTGCATCATCCGGATCGCCACCCGCAGCAGGTGGTTCAGGTAGGGCTCGCGTACCCGCCGGTCGTCGTGGTGCAGCTCGGCGGCCAGGTCGAGGGCCTCGGTGAGTCGCGCCCGGGCGGCCTCGTCGAACGCGCGCAGCTCCAGCCGGAACCGGGCCAGCAGGCCGGGCTCGCCGTGGATCTCGGTGATCGCGTGCATCGGCATGGTGGCCAGGTAGGCGGGAAACTCCATGCGCCACTTATAGCCGATCTTCACCCTTCCGGGGGCCCCTGTCGTCGGCCACCCGACGCCGGTACCCGCGGCCGGCGGTCATCGCAACGGCCGTCAGGACGGCCCGGTCAGGCGCCGGAGACGCGCTTGGCCAGGCGTACGGTCGTGCCGTCGACATCGCCGTCGACGCTGGCCTCGTCCATCAACCGCGTCATGATCAGCCGGCCCCGGCCGCGCTCGCTGTCGTCGGGGGTCGCCTCCCGCCACCCGCCGGTGTCGGCGACCACGATCTCCAGCCGGTCGGCGCGCAGCCGCCCCCGGACGGTGACGGACGCCTCCGGGGCGAACCGGTAGCCGTGCTCGATCGCGTTGGCGCACGCCTCGCCGGCCGCGATCAGCGCCGCGTCGACGTCGGCCTCGCCGATGCCGAGGCCGGTGAGCCACTCCCGCAGCGCCTCCCGCGTCGGCCTGAGCTGCCCCGGGTCGGCGGTCAGCGTCGCGGCGAAGACCGCCGGCTCGCGGTGCCGGTAGACCAGCACCGCCACGTCGTCGTTGCGGGTGTCGGGCAGCAGGTCCCGGACCATCCGGTCGGCCAGCGCCCCCTCGGGCAGCTCGCGGCCCTGGGTGAGCGCGGCGACCGCCCGGGAGATGCCGGCGTCGATCAGTTCCCGGCGGCGCTCGATCAGCCCGTCGGTGTAGAGCAGCAGCGTCGAGCCGGGCCGCAGCCGGGCCCCGGCCTCCGGCCGGCCGGGCACCGTGACGCTGGCCAGCGGCACCGAACCGGCGCGGGTCAGCAACTCGGCGGAGCCGTCCGGGTGCACCAGGATGCCCGGCGGGTGGCCGGCCGACGAGTAGCGCAGCAGGCCCAGCGAGCGGTCGATGATGGCGCAGAAGACGGTGGTGCAGGCGCCGCCGGGCACCATGCGGGCGAAGTCGTCCAGCGCGCTGAGCACCTCGGCGGGGCTCTTGGCCTGCAGGAGCAGGGCCCGCGAGGCGCTGCGCAGCTGACCCATCACGGTGGCGGCGGGCAGGCCCCGCCCCACCACGTCGCCCACCACCACGCCGACGAGGTCGCCGGGGAGCTGGACCACGTCGTACCAGTCGCCGCCCACCTCCAGGGGCGCCACCGCCGGCTGGTAGCGGGTGGCGAACCCGGCCGGCAGGTCGACCGGGCCGAGCATCGCCCGCTGCATGGCCAGGGCCACCGTCCGCTGGGTCTCGAAGGCCCGCGCGCGCACGAGCGCCTGGGCCAGCGCCGCGCAGAGCTGGCGCACCAGCGGCCGGTCCACCGTCGGCACCGACCGGGGCGGCTCCAGCTCCAGCCACACCCCGCCGGAGGTCCCGCCCGGCTCGACGCGCGCCCCGATCGCGGTGACCCGGCCCGCGTCGTCGACGACCAGCTGCGGATCACCATCGGCGGGCAGCCCGTCGAGTGCCCGCTGCACCCGCCCGGTCAGCGTCAGGCCCTGGGTCACCACCAGCGGCGTGCCGGCGGCGTCGGCGCAGACCGCCAGGCCGCGGGTGCCGTCCAGCAGGGTGCACAGCTCGGACAGGCCGGCGTCGAGCACCTCGGCCACGTCGGTGGCGCGGGCGAGCCGGCCGGAGAGCGCGGCCAGGGCGGACTGCCGCGCGGCGGCCCGGACCTCGGCGGTCACGTCGCGCAGCGTGGCGACGTAGAGGCGACGGCCGGTCCGCGGTTCCCGCAGCGAGTTGTAGACCGCCTCGGCCCAGATCCGGTGCCCGTCGGCGTGCCGCAGCGGCAGGGTGACCCGTCCCCGGTCGGAGCCGCGCGCGGCACACAGCAGGTCGACCAGCAGCCGCCGGTCGGCGGGTGCCGCGTCGGCCTCCGGCCACCACGGGTGCGGCGGCGCGACCGGCGCCGCCAGCCGGGCGGCGCCGATCAGGCGGCAGAACGCCTCGTTCGCCTCGATCAGTGCCCCCTCGGCGTCGACCACGGCGAACGCGTCCTGCAACGACTCGATCAGCGCCGCCCGCCAGGTCGCCTCCTCGTTGCGCAACCGCGCCAGCTCCAGGTGCGCGCCGACCCGGGCCAGCAGCTCCTCGGACGAGAACGGCTTGGCCAGGTAGTCGTCGGCCCCGGTCCGCAGCCCCTCCACCGCCGCCTCCTCGCCGGCGCGGGCGGAGAGCACGATGATCGGCATCCCGGCCGTACGCCGGTCGGCGCGTAGCGCCCGGACCAGCCCGAAGCCGTCCAGGCGGGGCATCATCACATCGGTCAGCACCAGGTCCGGCATCCGTTCGGCGATCCGGTCGAGCGCCTCCCGGCCGTCGGCCGCGACGACGACCCGGTGCTGCGGCGCCAGCAGGCTCGCCAGGAAGGCGCGCAGGTCGGCGTTGTCGTCCACCACCAGCACCGTCGCGACGTCCCGGGCGTCGTCGTCCGCCCGCTCCGGGCGGGCGGGCGCGGCCTCCGGCAGCCAGCGCAGGGCCTCCGCGACGTACGCCTCGTGGGCCGGCTCGTCGACCCGCTCGCGGTGCCTGCTCGTGGCGGTGGGCCGGCCGTACGGCAGGCGGACGGTGAACGTGGAGCCCTCGCCCTCGACCGAGCGCACGCTGACCTCGCCGCCGTGGCGCTGGACCATCTCCTGCACCAGCGCCAACCCGATGCCGGTGCCCTCGTGCGAGCGGCCCCCGGCGCCGCGTACCCGGTGGAAGCGGCGGAACAGCAGCGGCTGCTGGTCGGCCGGGACGCCGACGCCGGTGTCGTCGACGCTGAGCGTCACCCGCCCGTCGTCGCCCGCCAGCCGCAGCCGCACCGTGCCGGTGAGGGTGTACTTCAGGGCGTTGGAGAGCAGGTTGACGACCACCTTCTCCCACATGTCGCGGTCCACGTACGCGGTGCGTGGCAGCGCCTCGACGTCGACCTCGTAGGCCAGCCCGGCCTGGCGCATGGCGTACGCGAAGGACTCCGCGATGCCGGTGGTGAGCGCCGGCAGGTCGGTCTCCACCCGCTCCGGCGCCAGCCGGCCGCTCTCCATCCGGGCGAAGTCGAGCATGTCGTTGACCAGCTTGCGTAGCCGGCCGGTGTTGCGGTGCACCAGCTCCAGGCGTTCGCGCTGGCCCGGCGGGAGCGGTTCCCGCCGGTCGGCGAGGCTCTCCCGCACCGGACCGGCGATCAGCGTCAGCGGGGTGCGCAGCTCGTGGCTGACGTCGGTGAAGAACTCCGTCTTCGCCGCGTCCAGTTCGGCCAGCGCCGCGGCCCGGCGCCGCTGCGCCTCGTACGCCAGCACGTCGCCCAGCGCCGTCGAGACCCGGTTGGCCACCAGGTCGAGGAAGCCGCGGTACGCCTCGTCCAGTTCGCGGAAGGGGCTGACGCCGGCGACCAGCACGCCGGCCGGCCGGGCCTGCCCGGTCGCCAGCAGGGGCAGCACCACCACCTCGTCCACCGGCACCCCGACGACCGCCCCGGCCCCGGCGCGGGGGTCGCCGGGCAGGGCCACTCCCCGGACCCGCGCGGGGCGGCCGGTGCGCGCCACCTCGGCGATGCGGGTCAGCCAGTCGGGGCTCGCGACGGCGTCGTCGGCCACGCCGACCGAGGCGGCCAGCACCAGCTCGTCCGCGTCGGATGACGCGTCACCGCCCGCTCCGGGGCCGGTCGGGTAGCTGTCGTCACCCGGCGTCGTCCCCTCCGGGCGCAGGTAGATCATGGCGACGGGCAGGTCGGCCGGGCTGCCGGTGAGCACCCGGGCCGCCGCCCGGACGGCGTCGCGGGTGGTGTCCGCCGCCGCGATGGAGATCGAACCCAGCTCGCGCAGCGTCTCCAGCCGCCGGTCACCCAGCACCCGGGCGGTGACGTCGGTGGTGGCCACGAAGACGCCGGGAACCCGCCCGTGCCCGGCGCGCACCGGGCTGTAGGAGAAGGTCCAGTACGTCTCCTCCAGGTAGCCGTGCCGGTCGAGCAGGAGCAGTTGGTTCTCCGCGTAGGTGGCGCCCCGGCCGGCGAGCACCTGGTCGGTGAGCGGGCCCAGTTCGGTCCAGACCTCCGCCCAGCACTGCGCTCCCGGCTGGCCGACCGCGGCCGGGTACTTGTCGCCGAGCACCGGGGTGTACGCGTGGTTGAAGATCTGCACCAGTTCGGTGCCCCACCACAGCAGCATCGGGATCTTCGACGGCAGCACCGTACGCACCGCCGCGCACAGCTCCGGTGGCCAGGTCTCCACCGGGCCCAGGGGGGTGGCCGCCCAGTCGGTCACCCGGTGCGCGGCGCTGGTCGGGTCGTCGCCGGAGAAGAGGTCGTCAACGGCCGTCCCGGCGCCCGCCGGTCCGACGCGCTGCTTCGAATCCACGTCCCGGCCCCCTGTCACCGCGCTGGTTTCCGGGTCGCAAGCAGCCGCCGAGCCCTGCCCCTCATCGTCCCGCCGGGATCACTTTCCCTACCGGCCACCGCTTGAACCGTCCATCGACGTGACCCGACCCGCACTCCGGAGGACCTTCGCGCCGCGCCCGGCACCCCCGCCGTCGTCCCGTGGTCGATCATGCAGTCGTGGTGCCCCGCAAAGGCCGCGGACCGCCCCGTACCGGCCACCGGAACTGCATGATCGCCGGGGGCGGGGAGGGGGTTAGGTGGTGAGCCAGGTGGTGGCGCGGGTGCGGATGGGCGGCGGGATCTCGTGGGGGCCCGGGAACTCGTCGTAGGTGACGTCGTAGCCGAGGGCGCGCAGGCGGGGGACCAGCCGGCGGCTGCACACGTCGACCGGCAGGACGGGGTCCCGCGTGCCGTGCGAGACGTATAGCCGGGGCCGGCCGCGGGTGACCAGCGGCGCGGCGAAGCCGGGGGAGAAGGCCACCACCGCGTCGACCAGGTCGCCGTTGGTCAGGCCCAGGGAGAGGGCGTACGAGGCGCCGTCGGAGAACCCGCCGAACGCGACCCCCGCCACGGGATAGCCGGCGAAGGCCGTGGCGAGCAGGTCGTCGATGCGCCGTACGTCGGTCCCGAAGCCCTCGCCGCCGATCAGGTCCCAACTGCTCGCCACCGACTGCGGGGCCACCAGCAGCAGCCGGTGCGCGTCGGCCACGGGCAGCAGCAGGTCCAGCCCCTGCCGGGCCGAGCCGCCGGCGCCGTGCAGGAGCAGCACCAGCCGGTACGGCGGACCGTCGACCGGTTCCGGGGCGTACAGCAGCGCCGGCGGGGCGCCCCCGGGGCCGGCCAGCGACGCGGGCCCGGCGGCGGCCAGGGCGGTCGGCGGCGCCGGACGCGCGGTGAGCCGGCCGTGCCGGGGGCTCTCCTCCGGCTGCCGGTGCGGGGGCGCGGGCTCGACCACGTCGATCACCGCTGTTCGTCGTCGGCGGCCATGCGCAGGCGGTTACCCGCCAGCCCGACGGTCAGTCCCACCGGCACGGCGGGTGCGTCCTCGTCATCCCGGTCCTCCCCGGGACCGGTCCTCGTGGCGTGGACGGTCGACCGGATCATCCCGTCCCGGAGCGTCGACGGCAAGGGGCGCACCCGGGTTGTCCCGAGAGCGCTCTCGGGTGTGGGATCGGGCGGCAGAGCACCCGAGGCGAGAGGACCGCCACCGTGAGCCGCACCGCCGCCCCGCCCACCGCGCCGCCCCCGGCCGTACCCCGGGTGGTGCTGGCCGCCCGCACCGCCGTGGCCGTGGTCTTCGCGCTCAACGGCCTGGCCGTGGCCACCTGGTTCTCCCGGGTGCCCGCCGTCCGCGACGCGCTCGGGCTCAGCGCGGGCCGGCTCGGGCTGCTCCTGCTCGCCATGTCCGTCGGCTCGCTGCTGGCGATGCCCACCGCCGGGCTCGTGGCGCAGCGCCTCGGCACGGCCCGCACGGTGGCCCTCGGCAGCGCGCTCGTCGCGGCCGGGCTGACCGTGGCCGGGGTCGCCGCCCCGGCCGGCTCCCTGCCGGGGGTCGCGGTCGGGCTGTGCGCCCTCGGCTACGGCTCCGGCATCTGCGACGTGGCGATGAACGTCGAGGGCGCGGTGGTCGAGCGGCGGCTGGGACGTACGGTCATGCCCCGCTTCCACGCGGCGTGGAGCCTCGGTTCCGTGGCCGGCGCCGGGCTCGGTGCCGGCTCCGCCCGCCTCGGCGTGCCGGTCGCCGCGCACCTCGCCGCCCTGGCCGTGGTGGTGCTGCTCGGCACGCTGCTGGCCGTCCGGTCGTTCCTGCCGGCGGCCGAGGGCGGCACCTCCTCGGCGTCGGCCGCCCCGGCCGACCGGCGCCGCGACCTGCTCGCCGCCTGGCGGGAGCCGCGCACCCTGCTCATCGGGCTGCTGGTGCTGGTGGCGGCGTTCGCCGAGGGCAGCGCCAACGACTGGCTGGCCGTCGCCTTCATCGACGGGTACGACCTCAGCGAGGCGGCCGGCGCAGCCGTCTTCGGCGTCTTCGTCGTCGGCATGACCCTGGGCCGCACGGTGGGCACCGTCGCGCTCGACCGGTGGGGTCGGGTGCCCGTGCTGTCCGGCACGATCCTGCTCGCCACGCTCGGTGCGGGCGTGGCGGTGCTCGCCGGCTCCGGGCCGGTGGCGATCGCCGGCGTGGCGCTGTGGGGGATCGGCGCGTCGCTGGGCTTCCCGGTCGGGATGAGCGCGGCGGCCGACGAGGAGCACCGGGCGCCGGCCCGGGTCAGTGTGGTCGCCGTGATCGGCTACACCGCCTTCCTCGCCGGTCCGCCGCTGCTCGGTCTGCTCGGCGACCGGGTCGGTACGCTGCACGCCCTGCTCGTGGTGCCGCTGCTGCTCCTGCCCACCCTCGCCCTGGTGCCGGCCACCCGTCCGCCGGCCCGCTGAGCGCCAGCCGCCCGTCGACGCGCTGGGCGCCACCCCCGTCCGTCCGCCGGTCCGCTGGGCGCCGCCGCCCGGTCGGCGGTCCGCCGGGGCCTGGAACCGGGCCCACCCGGAGCGCCACGCCCGCTGACCGGCCGGGCACACGCCCGCTGACCTGCCGGGGCGTCATGCCCGCTGACCGGGCAAAGCGTCATGCCCGCTGACCTGCCGGGGCGTCACGCCCCCTCGACCGGTACCGCCCGAGAGCACTCCGGCCCGCGGCCCGCCGGGCGTCACGGGGCCGCTCCGTCGGACCCGGCGCGGTAAGGTGCCCCGATGGCTGATCGGTCCCGGTCGCTGGGCCGTCCCTTCTGGACCTTCTGGACCGCCGCGGCGCTGGCCAACCTGGGCGACGGCATCCGGGTGGCCGCCTTTCCACTGCTCGCCGCCGCGCTGAGCGACAACCCGGTGGCGGTGGCCGCGGTGGCCGCGGCGCAGTTCCTGCCGTGGCTGGTCACCGGCCTGCTGGCCGGCGCGCTGGCCGACCGTCGGGCGGCCCGTGCGCTGATCGCCGCCGCCGACGCCGGCCGCGTCGTGGTGCTGGCGGTGGTGGCCGTGGCCGTGGTGACAGGCGTGGCCTCGGTGGCGCTCGTGGTCGCCGCCGCCTTCCTGCTCGGTGTCGGCGAGACCCTGCGCGACACCGCCGCCCAGACCGCGATCCCCCGACTGGTGGACGACGCGCAGCTGGAGCGAGCCAACGGCCGGCTGGTGGCGGGTGAGATCGTGGGCAACGAGTTCGTCGGTCCGCCGGTCGGGGCGATGCTGTTCGTCGTCGGCGCGGCGCTGCCCTTCGCCGTCAACGGCGCCTCGCTCGCGCTGGCCGTCATGCTCGTGCTGTCCCTGCCGCTGAGTCTGGCCCGCCCTGGCCCGGGCCCGGGACGGTCGGGCGCCGACAGGGACGGGAGGAGCGCCGCCGTCGACCCGGCCAGGCGCGGGGCGCTCGCCGGGCTGCGGTGGCTGGCCCGGCAGCCCGTGCTCCGTACGCTGGTGGTCGTCGGCGCGGCGGTCGCCGCCGCGGACAGCGCCTGGTTCGCGATCTTCGTGCTGTACGCGCGGCAGAGCCTCGGTCTCGGCGCGCTCGGCTTCGGCCTGCTGCTGGCGACCGGCGCGGCCGGCGGGCTCGCCGGCTCCCTCGTCGCCGACCGGCTGATCGGCCGGCTCCGGCACCGTGCCGTGCTGACCTGGTCGATGGCGGTCACGGCCGGGACGCCGGCCCTCCTGGCCGTCGCGCCGCACCGGATCGCCGCGGTGGCGGTCGTCGTCACCACCAGCGCGTCGTTCGCGGTCCTCAACGTGGCCGCGCTGTCGGTCCGGCAACGCCTCGTGCCCGGCGACCTGCTCGGTCGGGTGGTCGCCGCCTCCCGGATGCTCTCCTACGGCTGCGCCGCGCTCGGGGCGCTCGCCGGCGGGGCGCTGGCCGCCGGCCTGGGCATGCGGGCACCCTTCCTGTTCAGCGCGACGGTGGCGGTCGCCGCGACCGCCGCCTGGTACGTCGCGTCCCGCCCCGCCGCGTCGGGTGACCCGGCCTGACAGGGGGAGGACGCCCGCCGTCAGGCGCGCTCGCGGCGCCCGAGTCGGACGAGCCGCGCCACGAGCACGGCGGTGGACCCCAGCGTCGACGGGGTGACCCGGCGGGAGCGGGAGGTGTTGACGTTGATCACCCGGGGGATGTCCAGCGCCGAGATCGAGCGGCACCCGCACCTCAGCCGGGGGCACCGTGAGGACGCACATCGGCCGGTTGCTGACGAAGCTGGCCGCCCCCGACCGGGCGCAACTGGTCACCGCGGGCTACGAATCGGGGCTCGCCGACCGGTGAGCCGACGTCGACCGTGGTCGAGGTCCCCGTCATCACGTCGGGCGGGCGGGGACGGTTCCCGGCCGCCGTAGCCTGCCTGCTGGGGAGCGGAACGGCGCGCGGGCGCCGGGGTGCGCGCACGTGCCGGGACGCCCGGCGCGTGCGCGTTCCGGGGCCACCGTCGCCGTATTCGGCGGCCCGGACATGACATTGGCCGACGACAATGTGAAAGGCGTTCCCGAATGAACGGCCTGATCGTTCCTCGTCGATCGATGCGAGGCGTCGTGGGTCGGGGTGGGGTGGCGTTGACCGGCGGCCCGGGGTGTGGCAGCATTCGCGGCCTGACGGCAGTGAAGGAAGCCGGTGCGATTCCGGCGCGGTCCCGCCACTGTCACCGGGGAGCGATCCCCCCTCGTGAGTCACGACCGTGCGTGCGCGGTTGGAAGGCCGGGGGAGAGCGTCGATCCGGGAGCCAGGATACTTCGGCCGTCGGAGTGACCCCAGGGCGTGGACACCCGAGGAGGACCCGATGACGCACCGCGTCTCCCCCATCGACGATCATCGTCGCATCGTGCCCGGCCGTGACGGCGGCTGCGCGCCCGGCGGCCGCTCCGCAGGCGGCCGCATCCCCGCACCGCCGGTCGGCCGGCCCGCCACGCACCCCACGGCCCGAACCGCGCCCGCCGTCGGTCGCCCGGCACCCGGGCGCTCCCGCACCGTGACCGGCCGGGTCGCTCCCGGGCGCGCCCTCGCCGCCTGCCGCTGACGCCAGCGCCGCGCCGCCCGACCCCGCCGGTGAGCCGGTGAGCCGGCCACCGGCGCGTCGTACCCGCTGAACCGCGCCCATCCCCGCATCGCCCGGTCGTCCCCGCGTCGACCCGGGCGTCACTCTCCGGAGCCGTCCGTGCGCATCCTGCTGCTCTCCACCGCCGACACCGACCTGCTGGCCGCCCGCGCCAGCGACGCCGACTACCGGCTGGCGAACCCCGCCCGCGTCGCCGCTGACGCCGTGCCGGGCCTGCTCGACGGCGTCGACCTCGCCGTCGTACGCCTGCTCGGCGGCCGGCAGGCGTGGCCGGACGGGCTGGCCGCGGTGCTGGCCTCCGGCGTGCCGACGGTCGTGCTCGGCGGCGAGAACGTGCCGGACGCGGAGCTGATGGCGGCCTCCACCGTGGCCTCCGGGGTGGCGACCCAGGCCCTGACCTACCTGGTCGAGGGCGGGCCGGAGAACCTCGCCCAGCTCGCCCGGTTCCTCTCCGACACGGTGCTGCTCACCGGTGAGGGATTCGACGCGCCCACGCGCACCCCGACGTACGGCATCCACGGGGAGCGAACCGCGCGGCCGGACCGGCCGACCGTCGGCATCGTCTTCTACCGGGCGCACGCCCTGGCCGGGAACACCGGGTTCGTCGACGTCCTCGCCGACGCGGTCGACGCGGCCGGCGGCGACCCGCTGCCCATCTACTGCGGCTCGCTGCGCGGCCTGACCGCCGGCGCGGGGCCGCTCGGGCTCTTCGCCCGCTGCGACGCCCTGCTGGTCACCGTGCTCGCCGCCGGCGGCACGGTCGCCGCCGACGCCTCCGGCGGAGGCGACGAGGACGCCTGGGACGTGGGCGCGCTCGCCGCCCTGGACGTGCCGGTGATCCAGGCGCTCTGCCTGACCAGCACCCGGGAGCAGTGGGCCGGCAGCGACGCCGGGCTCTCCCCGCTGGACGCCGCGATGCAGGTGGCGATCCCCGAGTTCGACGGCCGGATCGTCACCGTGCCGTTCTCGTTCAAGAAGATCGACGCCGACGGGCTCTCCACCTACGCGGCCGACCCGGAGCGGGCCGCCCGGGTGGCCGGCATCGCCGTGCGGCACGCCCGGCTGCGGCACGTGCCGCAGGCCGACAAGCGGCTCGCCGTGGTGCTCAGCTCCTACCCGACGAAGCACTCCCGGGTCGGCAACGCCGTCGGCCTGGACACCCCCGCCTCGGCGGTGCGGCTGCTCGCCGCCCTCGCGAAGGCCGGCTACGACCTCGGCGACGCCCCGGCACCCGACGACGGCGACGCGCTCATCCACGCCCTCATCGCCGCCGGCGGCCACGACGTCGAGTGGCTCACCCAGGAACAGCTCGGCGCCGCCGAGGCGCGGGTGCCGGGCGAGACGTACCGGCGCTGGTTCGCGCAGGTGCCGGCGGAGCTGCGGGAACGGATGCTCGCCCACTGGGGCGAGCCGCCCGGCGGGCTCTACACCGACGGCGGCGACATCGTGCTCGCCGGGCTGCGCTTCGGCAACGTGGTGCTGCTGATCCAGCCGCCACGCGGCTTCGGGGAGAACCCGATCGCGATCTACCACGACCCGGACCTGCCGCCCAGCCATCACTACCTGGCCGCGTACCGCTGGCTGGCCGCGCCCGTGGACGACGGCGGGTTCGGCGCGGACGCCGTGGTGCACCTGGGCAAGCACGGCACCCTGGAGTGGCTGCCCGGCAAGGGCCTCGGGCTGGCCGCCGGCTGCGCCCCCGACGCCGTCCTCGGCGACCTGCCGCTGGTCTACCCGTTCATCGTCAACGACCCCGGGGAGGGCACGCAGGCCAAGCGGCGCGCGCACGCCGTGGTCGTCGACCACCTGGTGCCGCCGATGGCCCGCGCCGAGACGTACGGCGAGCTGGCGAAGCTGGAGCAGCTGCTCGACGAGTACGCCACCGTGCAGGCCCTCGACCCGGCCAAGGTGCCGACCCTGCGGGCCCAGATCTGGGAGCTGGTACGCGCCGCCGAGCTGCACCACGACCTGCACGCCGAGCGGATGCCCGACGCCGACGACTTCGACGACTTCGTGCTGCACCTCGACGGCTACCTGTGCGAGGTCAAGGACGTGCAGATCCGCGACGGCCTGCACGTGCTCGCCGCCGCGCCCACCGGCGAGGCCCGGGTCAACCTCGTGCTCGCCGTGCTGCGCGCCCCGCAGGTCTGGGGCGGCGCCCGCGCGCTGCCCGGCCTGCGGCAGGCGCTGGCCGGCGCGTACGGGCTGGACGAGCAGGCGCTGCTCGCCGAGCCGGGCCGGCGGCTCACCGTGCCCGAGGCGCTGACCGAGACCGTGGACGGGCCGGGCGTGACCGCCGCCGACGCGGTCGACCTGATCGAGGCCCTGGCCCGTCGGCTGGTCGTCGGCATGGAGACCCTCGGCTGGGACGCCGACGCGGTCGACGCGGTGGTCGAGGAGGTGGCCGGGCGGGCCGTGCCGGATGCCGCCGCGGTGCTCCGCTTCGCCGCCACCGAGCTGGTGCCCCGGCTGGACCGTACGACCGACGAGATCGACCGGGTGGTGGGCGCGCTCGACGGGCGGTTCGTGCCGCCCGGCCCGTCCGGCTCGCCCACCCGGGGGCTGGTCAACGTGCTCCCCACCGGCCGCAACTTCTACTCCGTCGACCCGAAGGCCGTCCCGAGCCGCAACGCCTGGGACGTCGGCGTGGCCCTGGCCGACTCGCTGCTCGCCCGGCACCTCGCCGACACCGGGGAGTACCCGCGCTCGGTGGGGCTCACCGTCTGGGGCACCAGCGCCATGCGCACCCAGGGCGACGACATCGCCGAGGTGCTCGCCCTGCTCGGCTGCCGCCCGACGTGGGACGACCGGTCCCGCCGGGTCACCGGCGTCGAGGTGGTGCCGACGGCGGAGCTGGGCCGGCCCCGCATCGACGTGACCGTGCGTATCTCCGGCTTCTTCCGCGACGCCTTCCCGCACGTGGTCGCGCTCATCGACGACGCCGTACGGCTGGTGGCCGCCCTCGACGAGCCCGCCGAGGAGAACTTCGTGCGGGCGCACGTCGCCGCCGACCTCGCCGAGCACGGCGACGAGCGGCGGGCCACCGCCCGCGTCTTCGGCTCGAAGCCGGGCGCGTACGGTGCCGGGCTGCTGCCGCTGATCGACGCCCGCAACTGGCGCAGCGACGCCGACCTCGCCGAGGTGTACGCCGTCTGGGGCGGCTACGCCTACGGCCGGGGGCTGGACGGGCGGGAGGCGCGCGCCGACATGGAACGCTCCTTCGCCCGGATCGCCGTGGCCGTGAAGAACCAGGACACCCGCGAGCACGACATCGTCGACTCCGACGACTACTTCCAGTACCACGGCGGGATGGTGGCGATGGTCCGCCACCTGACCGGCGCCGCCCCGGCCGCGTACGTGGGGGACTCGGCGATGCCGCACGACGTGCGCACCCGCACCCTCGGCGAGGAGACCCGGCGGGTGTTCCGGGCCCGGGTGGTCAACCCGAAGTGGATCGCCGCGATGCGCCGGCACGGCTACAAGGGCGCCTTCGAGCTGGCCGCCACCGTCGACTACCTGTTCGGCTACGACGCCACCGCCGGCGTGGTGGACGACTGGATGTACGAGCACCTGGCCGCCGCGTACGTCTTCGACGACACCACCCGGGAGTTCCTGGAGCGGTCCAACCCGTGGGCGCTGCGCGGCATCACCGAGCGGCTGCTGGAGGCGGCCGACCGGGGCCTGTGGGCCGAACCCGAGCCGGCCACCCTGGACCGGCTCCGCGAGACGTACCTGGCCAGCGAGGGCGACCTGGAGGAGCGGCAGTGAGCGCGAGGAGTGAGCCGGTCCTGCGAGCCCCGCAGTCGCGAACGGAAGGCGGCACGGTGACCACCTACCCGTTCAGCGCGGTGCTGGGCATGGACGACATGCGGCTGGCCCTGCTGCTCAACGCCGTCTCCCCGGCGATCGGCGGGGTGCTCGTACGCGGCGAGAAGGGCACCGCCAAGTCGACGGCCGTACGCGCCCTGGCGGCACTGCTGCCGCCGGTCGACCGGGTCGTCGGCTGCCGCTTCGCCTGCGATCCCGCCGCCCCCGACCCGTCCTGCCCGGACGGTCCGCACCCGGCCGCCCCGCCCGCCGAGCGGTCTCCCGCCCGGCTGGTGGAACTGCCGGTCGGCGCGGCCGAGGACCGGGTGGTCGGCTCGCTCGACCTGGAGAAGGCGCTCGGCGAGGGCGTACGCGCCTTCGAGCCCGGCCTGCTCGCCGCCGCCCACCGCGGGGTGCTCTACGTCGACGAGGTCAACCTGCTGCACGACCACCTGGTCGACCTGCTTCTCGACGCCGCCGCGATGGGCCGCTGCCACGTGGAGCGCGAGGGCGTCTCGGTCAGCCACGCGTCGCGCTTCCTGCTGGTCGGCACGATGAACCCGGAGGAGGGGGAGCTGCGTCCGCAGCTGCTGGACCGGTTCGGGCTGACCGTGGAGGTCGGGGCGAGCCGCGACCCGGCCGTACGCGTCGAGGTGGTCCGTCGGCGACTCGCCGCCGACGCCGACCCGGCCGGGTTCGCGGCCCGCTGGGCCGACGCCGACGCGCAGGTCGCCCGCCGGGTCGCCGCCGCCAGGCAGCGGCTGGCGCACGTGTCGCTGCCCGATGCCGCGCTGCGCCGGATCGCCGAGGTGTGTGCCGCGTTCGACGTGGACGGCATGCGCGCCGACATCGTCACCGCCCGTACCGCGCTGGCGCACGCCGCCTGGCACGGCCGGGACGCGGTGACGGTGGAGGACGTGCGGGTCGCCGCCCGGCTGGCCCTGCCGCACCGGCGTCGCCGGGACCCGTTCGATGCCCCCGGGCTCGACGAGAAGCGCCTGGACGAGGCGCTCGACCGGGCCGGCGACGACGACCCCGACGACGACCCCGGCGGTCCCGGCGACGGCCCGGACTCCGGCCCGGACGGCGGCGGGCCCGGTGGCCGAGGGCCCGGTGGCCCGTACGGTGGCCCGGCCGGGGCCGGCGGCGGCCCGGACTCCGGCGTCGCCGACGGGACAACGCCGGCCGGCGGGGACGCGCCGGACCTCGGGCGCGACGGCGACACCGGCCGGGACGGCGGCGAGGGCACGTGGCCGGAGCGGGCCGGCGGTGACGACGACACCACCGGGCGCTCGACCGACGCCTCGACCGGCCCGCCCGACGCCGGCGACGGCGACCCGGGCGGCGACGGCACCCCCGGCCGGACCCGGCCGGCGGACGGCCGGCCCGGTGGCGGGCAGGCCGTGGCCGTACCCCGGCAGGGACTCAAGGCCCGGCTGCTCACCACGCCCGGGGTCGGCGACGGCGTCCCCGGCCGCCGCTCCCGGGCCCGCACCGGACGTGGCCGGACCACCGGCGCGCGGGTGCCGACCGGGCGGCCCGGCGTGCTGCACCTGCCGGCGACCATCCGGGCCGCCGCCGGGCAGCAGGCCGCCCGTGGCCGGGTCGCCGGCCCGCTGCGGCTACGCCCGGACGACGTCCGGGAGGCCGTCCGCGAGGGACGCGAGGGAAACCTGGTGCTCTTCGTCGTCGACGCCAGCGGCTCGATGGGGTCCCGGGAGCGGATGGCCGCCGTCAAGGGCGCCGTGCTCGCCCTGCTCACCGACGCCTACCAGCGCCGGGACAAGGTCGCGGTGCTCGCCTTCCGGGGCGCCGCCGCGCAGCTTCTGCTGCCGGCCACCTCGTCGGTGCTCGCCGCCTCCGTCCGGCTGGCGGACCTGCCCACCGGCGGGCGCACCCCGCTGGCCGAGGGGCTGCTCGCCGCCGCCGACCTGCTGCGGCTGGAGCGGCTGCGCGACCCCCGCCGCCGTCCCCTGGTGCTGGTCGTCACCGACGGTCGGGCCACCGCCGGCGAGCGCCCGCTCGACCGGGCGGCCCGCGCGGCGGGCGTGCTCGCGGCCACCGGCGCGCCCTGCGTCGTCGTCGACTGCGAGAGCGGCCCCGTCCGCCTGGGCCTGGCCCGCCGCCTCGCCGCCCAACTGGACGCGACCCACCACCGCCTCGACGAGGTGGCCACCGCCCCCCTCACCACCCTCGCCGCAGGCCGTACGGCACCCGCGTCGAAGCCCCGTCCCGGCCCGCACGACCGGTCCGCCGCAGATCTTGGCAGGGAACGGCCCCCACGCGGGCCCTCCCCTTCCAAGATCGCCACCGCCACCGCCACCGCCACCACCTCCGTCGTGCAGAAGAGGAGCGTCGCCTGATGCCGCAGGGGAAGCCGTCCCACGTGCCCGCCGACGGGCTGACCACGCGGCAGCGGCGCCACCGGCCGCTGCTGATCGTCCATACCGGACAGATGAAGGGGAAGTCGACCGCAGCGTTCGGACTGGCCCTGCGCGCCTGGACGGCCGGGCTGCCGGTCGGGGTGTTCCAGTTCGTCAAGAGCGCCAAGTGGCGGGTGGGGGAGGAGAACGCCTTCCGCGCCCTCGGCGAGGTGCACGAGCGCACCGGGCAGGGCGCCCCGGTCGCGTGGCACAAGATGGGCGAGGGCTGGTCCTGGATCCAGCGCGGCGGCGAGGCCGACCACGCCGCCGACGCCCTGGAGGGCTGGCGGCAGATCCAGCGCGACCTGGCCGCGCAGCGCTACGGCCTCTACGTGCTCGACGAGTTCACCTACCCGATGAAGTGGGGCTGGGTGGACGTGGCCGAGGTGGTCGACACCCTGGCGAACCGCCCCGGCTTCCAGCACGTCGTGATCACCGGCCGGGACGCCGACCCGCGTCTGGTGGAGGCCGCCGACCTGGTCGCCGAGCTGACCAAGGTCAAGCACCCGATGGACGCCGGCCAGAAGGGCCAGAAGGGCATCGAATGGTGACCGGCCCCGGCCGCCGTACCGACCCGCGCGGTCCCGACGGCCCCACCGCGCCGGCCGGACACCCGACCGGCGGCCCACCGCCCACCGACGCCGACCCGACCGGCGGCGTCCGGAGCGCAGACGCGACCGGCGACGACGGCGGCGTGTGGGCGCTGCCCCGCGTGGTGGTCGCCGCGCCCGCCAGCGGGCACGGCAAGACCACCGTCGCCACCGGGCTGCTCGCCGCGCTGCGCCGCCGTGGCCTGGTCGTCAGCCCGCACAAGGTCGGCCCCGACTACATCGATCCCGGCTACCACGCGCTCGCCGCCGGCCGACCCGGCCGCAACCTCGACCCGTGGCTGGTCGGCGAGGAGCGGATCGCGCCGCTGCTGCGGCACGGCGCCGGCACCCCGACGCCCGCCGACGTCGCCGTCGTGGAGGGCGTGATGGGGCTGCACGACGGCGCGGTCGGCCGTCGGGGGTACGCCTCCACCGCGCACGTCGCCCGCCTGCTCGACGCCCCGGTCCTGCTGGTGCTCGACACCACCGGGCAGGGCCGCTCCGCCGCCGCGCTCGCCCTGGGCATGGCCGCGTTCGACCCGGGCGTGCGGATCGGCGGGGTGATCCTCAACCGGGTCGGCTCGCCCCGGCACGAGGCGCTGCTGCGCGACGCGCTCGCCGAGGTGGGCGTGCCGGTGCTCGGGGCGCTCGCCCGCGCCGTCGAGGTCGCCGCCCCGGCGCGTCACCTCGGGCTGGTGCCGGTCGCCGAGCGGGCACCGGAGTCCGTGGCGATCGTGGCCGCCCTCGCCGACCTCGTCGCGGCCACCGTGGACCTGGACGCCGTGCTCGATCTGGCCCGCACCGCCGGCCCGCTGCGTGCGCCGGCCTGGGATCCGGTGGCCGCGGTCGGCGGACCGGCCGGTGCCGGTCGTCCCGTGGTCGCGGTCGCGGCCGGGCCGGCGTTCACCTTCTCGTACGCCGAGACCGCCGAGCTGCTCGCGGCGGCCGGCGCCACGGTGGCCCCCTTCGACCCGCTGCGCGACCCCGCCCTGCCCGCCGGCACCCGCGCGGTGGTCGTCGGCGGCGGCTTCCCCGAGGCGTACGCGCCGCAGCTCGCCGACAACGCCACGCTCCGCGCCGAGCTGGCCGACTTCGACGGCCCGGTGGTCGCCGAGTGCGCCGGCCTGCTCTACCTCGGCCGGCACCTCGACGGGGTGCCCATGTGCGGCCGGCTCGACCTGACCGCCCGGATGACCGGCCGGCTGACCCTCGGCTACCGCGACGCCGTGGCCGTCACCGGCTCCCCGCTGCACCGCCCCGGCGACCCGGTACGCGGCCACGAGTTCCACCGCACCGCCACCGACCCGGGGCACGGCGACCGGCCGGCGTGGCGCTGGGACGGCGCCGAGCACGGCTTCGTGGTCGGCGGAGTGCACGCCTCCTACCTGCACACCCACTGGGCCGGCCACCCGCACGCCGCCCGCCGACTGGTCGAGGCGGCGAGCCGGTGACCGGGCGCCACGGCCGCGTGCCGGCGAGTGGGCACGACGGCGGCATGCCCGCGGCCGAGGGCCGCGACCCGGTGACCGGGCACGAGAGTCGCGACCCGGTGGCCGGGCGCGAGGACGCCGCGACGCTGACCGGGATCGGCGTCGGTCCCGGCGACCCCGAGCTGCTCACCCTGCGGGCGGCCCGGTTGCTGGCCGAGGCCGACGTGGTGTTCGTACCCGTGCTGGACCGGCCCGCGGCGGCCGGCGCCGCGCCCCCGGGCCGGGCCGAGGCCACAGTGGCCGCGCACGTCGCGCCGGACCGGCTGCGCCGGCTGCCGTTCGCCCTCGACGACCGGGGCGGGGTGACCGCCCGCCGGGAACGCGCCTGGGACGACGCCGCGCGGGCGGTGCTCGACGCGGTCGACCGCGGCGCCCGCGCGATCGTCTTCGCCACCATCGGCGACCCCAACGTCTACTCCACCTTCGGCTACCTCGCGCAGGGCGTCCGCGCCCTGCGCCCGGCGGTCGAGGTGCGCACGGTCCCCGGGATCACCGCCATGCAGGACCTCGCGGCGCGCAGCGGCGTGCCGCTCTGCGAGGGCCGGGAGCCGCTCACCCTGCTGCCGGCCACCGCCGGGCTGGCCCTCTTCGCCGACGCGCTCGCCGGCCCGGGCACCGTCGTGGCCTACAAGGGCTGGCGGCGGCATGCCGAGCTGGTCGCCGAGCTGCGCCGGCAGGGCCGCCTCGGCGACGCCGTGCTGGGCCGGGGCCTCGGGTTGCCCGGCGAGCGGATCGGCCAGGTCACCGACGCGGCCGACGACCTGCCGTACCTGTCGACGCTGCTCGTCCCGGCCCGCCGGGGCGAAAGGGGAGGAAAACTGTGAGCACCACGCCGATCGCGGGGCACGCAGACGGGGATGCGCCGACCGGTACGGGCAAGGTGTGGTTCGTCGGGGCCGGCCCCGGCGCGGCGGACCTGCTGACGCTGCGCGCCGCCCGGGTGATCGGCGCGGCCGACGTGGTGGTCTGGGCGGCCAGCCTGGTGCACGCCGACGTGCTCGCCCACGCCCGCGGCGACGCGGAGATCGTCGACTCGTCGCGGCTGCCGATCGAGGGCGTGCTGCCGCTCTACCAGCGGGCCGCCGCCGACGGGCTGACCGTGGCGCGGATCCACTCCGGCGACCCGGCCCTGTGGGGCGCGGTGCAGGAGCAGCTCGACCTGTGCCGGGCGCTCGGCCTGGCCGTGGAGATCGTCCCCGGCGTCTCGTCGTTCACGGCCGTCGCGGCGATCGTCGGCCGGGAGCTCACCATCCCCGAGGTCGCCCAGTCGGTGATCCTCACCCGGTTGGAGGGCGGGAAGACCCCGATGCCGCCGGGGGAGCGGGTCCGCGAGTTCGCCCGGCACGGCACCACCATGGCGCTGTTCCTCTCCGCCGCCCGCTCCGGGCAGGCGCAGGCCGAGCTGCTGGCCGGCGGGTACCCGGCCGACACGCCGGTCGTGGTGGCGTACCAGGCGACCTGGCCCGACGAGCTGGTGGTGCGGTGCGCGCTCGGCGACCTGGAGGCCACCGTCAAGGAGCACAAGCTCTGGAAGCACACCCTCTTCCTGGTCGGCCCGGCGCTCGCCGCCGCCGGCACCCGCTCGTATCTCTACCACCCGGGGCACTTCCACACCTTCCGCCGGGCCGAGCCGGCCGCCCGCGCCGACCTGCGCCGCGCCCGCGCGGGCGGCGCGACACCGGGGGACGGGCGCGCCTGATGACGTACGCCGAGCCGCCGCTGCGCGAGCCGGACCTGCCGCGTACGGCGAAGGTCCGGCCGACCGCGCTGCGCACCGGGTGGACCACCGGCGCCTGCGCGACGGCGGCGACCAAGGCGGCGCTGACGGCCCTGGTCACCGGCGTACCGCAGCGGGAGGTGGAGATCGGGCTGCCCGCCGGGCGGCGGGTCAGCTTCCCGGTGGCCCGCTGCGAGGTCGAGGGCCGCGCGCGGGCGGAGGCGGTGGTGGTCAAGGACGCCGGCGACGACCCGGACGTCACGCACGGCGCCGAGCTGACCGCCACCGTGAGCTGGCGGGACGTGCCCGGGCTGTGCCTCGACGGCGGGCCGGGCGTCGGCACGGTCACCCGGCCGGGCCTCGGCCTGGCCGTCGGCGGGCCGGCCATCAACGACACCCCGCGCCGCATGATCGGCCAGGCCGTCGCCGAGGTCGTCGACCTGAGCGAGGTGGGCGTGCGGGTGGTGGTCAGCGTGCCGCGCGGCGAGATCATGGCCCGCAAGACCACCAACCGCCGGCTCGGCATCCTCGGCGGCATCTCCATCCTCGGCACCACCGGCGTCGTGCGCCCGTTCTCCACCGCCTCCTGGCGGGCCAGCGTGGTGCAGGCGGTGCACGTGATGGCCGCCCAGGGGGAGCGGACCGTGGTGCTCTGCACCGGCGGGCGCACCGAGCGGGCCGCCCGCGCGCTGCTGCCGGAGCTGCCCGAGGTCTGCTTCGTGGAGGTCGGCGACTTCACCGGCGCGGCCGTCACCGCCGCCGTGGGCGACGGGATGCCCGGCGTGGTCTTCGTCGGGATGGCCGGCAAGCTGGCCAAGCTCGCCGCCGGCATCCTGATGACCCACTACACCCGGTCCAAGGTCGACCTGTCGCTGCTCGGGACGGTCACCGCCGAGGCGGGCGGCGACCCCGCGCTGGTGGCGGCGGTCGTCGCGGCCAACACCGGGCGGCACGCGTACGAGCTGTGGGAGGCCGCCGGGCTGCTCGGCCCCGCCGGCGACCTGCTCTGCCAGCGGGTGCGGCAGGTGCTGCTCAGGTTCGCCGGCCACGCCGTCACCGCCGACGTCGCCATGGTCGACTTCGCCGGCGACCGGGTGGTCGCGTTCTCCGGCCGGTGGGCGGCGTGACCGCCGGGGCCGGCGGGCCGGCGGTGACCGTGGTGGGGATCGACGCCTCGGGCGGGCCCGCGCACCCCGCCGCCGCGCCCGCGCTCGCCGGGGCCCGGCTGGTGGTCGGCGCGGCGCGGCACCTGGCCGCCGTACGGCTGCCGGCCGACGCCGGCACCGTCGCCCTCGGGCCGCTGGCGCCCGCCCTGGGGCGGCTGGCCGACGCCGTCGCCGCCGGGAGTCCCGCCGTCGTCCTGGCCAGCGGCGATCCGGGGCTGTTCGGGGTGGTGCGGGCGTTGCGGGCGGCCGGGCTGCCGCTGCGGGTGCTGCCGGCCGTGTCCAGCGTGGCCGCCGCGTTCGCCCGCGCGGGCCTGCCCTGGGACGGCGCGGCCGTGGTCACCGCGCACGGCCGCGACCCCGGGCCCGCGCTGAACGCCTGCCGGGCGCTGCCCGCCGTCGCGGTGCTCACCGCTCCGGGCGCCGGGGCCGCCGAGCTGGGCGCCGGGCTGGTCGGCTGGACGCGCCGCCTGATCGTCGCCGAGCACCTCGGCACCGACGCCGAGCGGCTCACCGAGACCACTCCCGAGCAGGCCGCCGGCCGCGTCTGGGCTGACCCGCACGTGCTGCTCAGCCTCGCCGGCGAGCCCGGCGCGGGCGGGATGCGGGCGGACAACCAGCCGGCCGCCGCGCCGCCCGGCGGCTGGGCGCTGCCCGAGTCCGCGTACGCGCACCGCGACTCGATGATCACCAAGTCGGAGGTACGCGCCCTCGCCGTCGCCCGGCTGCGTCCCCGCCTCGGCCGGCTGGTCTGGGACGTCGGCGCGGGCAGCGGCTCGGTCGGCATCGAGTGCGCCCTGCTCGGCGCGGCCGTGATCGCCGTCGACCACGATCCTCGGGCCACCGTCGGCGTCAACGCCGCCCGGCACGGCGTCGACGTGCGGGTGGTGACCGGCGCCGCCCCCGGGGCGCTGCGTCCGCTGCCCGATCCCGACGCCGTCTTCGTCGGCGGCGGCGGCACCGACGTGCTCGCCGCCGTGGCGCACCGCCGGCCCGACCGGGTGGTGGCCGCCCTCGCCGCCGTCGACCGGGTCGCCCCCGCCGTCGGGCTGCTGCGCGCCGCCGGCTACGCCGTGCAGGGCGTCCAACTCTCCGCCGCCCGCCTCGCCGACCTGCCCGGCGGTTCCGTCCGACTCGCGGCCACCAACCCGGTGGTCGTCCTCACCGGGGAGCGCCCGTGAACCACCCGCCCGCCGCCACGGACCAGCCGACCCGCATCGGGCTCGTGGCCGCTACCGCCGCCGGCCGGCGCCACGCCCGCACCCTCGCCGACGCCTTGCCGCACGCCCGCCTCGTCACGGCGGACACCGTCGCGGACGCGCTGCGCGCCGCCTGGACCGGGTGCGACGCCGTGGTGGCGTTCCTGGCCACCGGCGCGGTGGTGCGCATCCTCGCGCCGCTGCTCGGCGACAAGCGCACCGACCCGGCCGTGGTGGTGGTCGACGAGGCGGCCCGGCACGCGGTCGCGCTGCTCGGCGGCCACGCCGGGGGCGGCAACGACCTCGCCGGGCGGGTCGGCGCGCTGCTCGACGCGCAACCGGTGGTCACCACCGCCACCGACGCCGCCGGCCTGCCCGGCCTGGACACCCTCGGGTGGCCCGTCGAGGGCGCCCTCGCCGCCGTCAGCCGCGCCATCCTCGACGGCGAGCCGGTGACCCTCGTCGCCGACGCCACGTGGCCGCTGCCCGCCCTGCCCGACAACGTGCGCTTCGCGCCCGTCGGGTCGTCGGCCCCTGCGCCCGTCGGGTCGTCGGCCCCCGCGACCGCCGGTCCGTCGGCCCCCGGCCGGGGTGACGTCGGTTCCGGGCCGGCGGTCGGCGGCGGGTACCGGCTGCTGGTCACCGACCGGGTGGTGCCGCTCGACGACCGGACCGCCGTGCTGCGGCCCCCGTCGCTGGTCGTCGGCGTCGGGTCCAGCCGGGGCGTGCCCGCCGCCCAGGTGCGCGGCCTGCTGGACCGGGTGCTCGCCGAGGCCGGCCTCAGCCCGGCCAGCCTGCGGCACCTGGCCAGCGCCGACGTCAAGGCCGACGAGGCGGGCATCCGGGCGACCGCCGACGCGCTCGGCGTACCGCTGGTGACGCATCCGGCGGCGGAGCTGGCGGCGGTCGACGTGCCGCACCCCAGCGAGGTGGTGCGCGCCGCCGTCGGCACCCCCAGCGTCGCCGAGGCGGCGGCGCTGCTCGGCGGCGACGCCGACCTGCTGGTGCCGAAGACCGCGACGGCGATGGCCACCGTCGCCGTCGCCCGGCACGCCCCGCGCGGCCGGCTGGCGATCGTCGGCCTCGGCCCCGGCGCGGCGGACCTGCGCACCGCCCGCGCGGTGACCGAGCTGCGCCGCGCCGCCGTGGTCGTCGGCCTCGACCAGTACGTCGACCAGGTGCGCGACCTGCTGCGCCCCGGCACCCGGGTGCTCGCCAGCGGGCTCGGCGCCGAGGAGGAACGGGCCCGCGCCGCCGTCGCCGAGGCCACCGCCGGTCACGCCGTGGCGCTGGTGGGCTCCGGTGACGCCGGCGTGTACGCGATGGCCAGCCCCGCCCTGGAGTACGCCGACGAACGGATCGACGTGCTCGGCGTGCCCGGGGTGACCGCCGCGCTGGCCGCCGGGGCCCTGCTCGGCGCGCCGCTCGGCCACGACCACGCCTACCTGAGCCTGTCCGACCTGCACACGCCGTGGGAGGTCATCGCCCGCCGGGTGGCCGCCGCCGCCGAGGGCGACTTCGTGGCGCTGCTCTACAACCCGCGCAGCCGGGCCCGCGACTGGCAGCTCGGCGCGGCGCTGGAGGTCTTCGCCGCGCACCGGCCGCCCGACACCCCGGTCGGGGTGGTGCGCAACGCCAGCCGGCCCGGCGAGCGGGTGCACCTGGCCACCCTGGCGACCCTCGACGCGGCGCTGGTCGACATGTACAGCGTCGTGGTGGTGGGCAGCAGCCAGACCCGGATCGTCGCCGGCCGGATGGTCACCCCGAGGGGGTACCGGTGGCGGCCGTGACCATCGGCGCCTGCCAGGGCTGCGGCGCCTGCCTGCTCACCTGCCCGACGCACGCGATCCGGCCGGTGCCCGGCGGCCTCGCCGTGCGCGCCGACCGCTGCACGGGCTGCCTGGAATGCCTGGAGATCTGCCCGGTGGACGCGATCCGCGCCACGGACACCGACGCACGTGGAGGAACCCGATGAGTTCGCTACGACCAGCGCCGCGGCGCCGCGTCGACGCGGGTGCGGCCGCCAGCCGGGTCGTGCACCCCATCGAGCGGGAGTCCTACCGGATCCTGCGTTCCCGGGTCGACCTGGCGCACCTGCCGCCGCTGACCCGGGCCGTCACCGAGCGGGTGGTGCACGCCAGCGCCGACCTCGACTACGTCACCGACCTGGTCTGCGACGAGGCCGCGCTGGCCGGCGGGCTGGCCGCCCTGCGCGCCGGCGCGCCGGTGGTCACCGACGTGGCGATGGTCGCGGCGGGCGTCACCGGCCGCGACACGGTCTGCCCGGTCGCCGAGCCCGCCGCCGCCGAGCTGGCCCGCGCGGCCGGCATCACCCGCTCGGCGGCGGCGGTGCGCATCGCCCTGGAGCGGGTGGGCCCCGGTGCGGTCTGGGTGGTCGGCTGCGCGCCGACCGCGCTGGAGCAACTGATCACCCTGGACGCGCGGCCGGCGCTGGTCGTCGGGCTGCCGGTCGGCTTCGTCGGGGCCGCCGAGTCGAAGGCGGCGCTGCGGGCCAGCGGCCTGCCGGGGGTGTCCAACCGGGGCGAGAAGGGCGGCTCGGCGGTCGCCGCCGCCGCCCTCAACGCCCTGCTGTACGTGGAGGAGGAGCAGTGACCGCTCTGGTCATCGTCGGGCACGGCACGCGCAGCGCGGCCGGGGTCGAGCAGTTCGTCGCGTTCGTCGATCGGGTGCGTCGCCGCGCCGCCGGCACCCTCGGCGACGTAGAGGGCGGCTTCATCGAGCTGTCCCGGCCGCCGCTGACCGACGCGGTCGGCGCGCTCGTCGACCGGGGGCACCGCTCGCTGGTCGCCCTGCCGCTGGTGCTGACCGCCGCCGGGCACGGCAAGGGCGACATCCCCGCCGCGCTGGCCCGCGAGCGGGAGCGCCATCCCGGCCTCAGCTACGTCTACGGCCGGCCGCTGGGCCCGCACCCGCTGCTGCACACCGCGCTGGAGCAGCGCGTCGACGACGCCCTCGCCGGCGACGACCGGGCCGGCACCTGGGTGGCGCTGATCGGTCGCGGCTCCACCGACCCGGACGCCAACGCCGAGGTCGCCAAGGTGGCCCGGCTGCTCTGGGAGGGGCGCGGCTACGCCGGCGTCGAGCCGGGCTTCGTCTCGCTCGCCGAGCCCTCGGTGCCGGCGGTGCTGGACCGGCTGCGGCGGCTCGGCGCCCGGCGGATCGTCGTCGCGCCGTACTTCCTCTTCGCCGGGGTGCTGCCGGACCGGATCGTCGCGCAGTCGGCCGCGTTCGCCGCCGCCCACCCCGACCTGGACGTGCGGGTGGCCGACCTGATCGGCGACTGCGACGCGCTCGCCGACCTGGTCCTCGAACGGCACGCCGAGGCGCGTCGCGGGGACATCCGGATGAACTGCGACACCTGCGCGTACCGGGTGCTGATGCCGGGCTTCGCCGACAAGGTCGGCCGGCCGCAGACCCCGCACGACCACCCCGACGACCCGGTCGGCGGCCACGGCCACCACGGGCACCACCATCACGGTCACCACCATCATGACCACCACGGGCGCGACCACGGCCACCACCACGATCCCGGTCCGCGCCGGGGCCACGTCGCCGTGGTCGGTGGCGGGCCCGGGCCGGACGACCTGATCACCGTACTGGGCAGGGCGCTGCTGGACGCGGCGGACGTGGTGGTCGTCGACCGCCTCGCCCCGCGGGGACTGCTCGCCGGGCTGCGCCCCGGGGTGGAGGTGATCGACGCGGCGAAGGTGCCCCGGGGACCCTCCATGGGACAGGACGCGATCAACGCCACCCTCGTCGCGCACGCCCGCGCCGGGCGGCGGGTGGTCCGGCTCAAGGGCGGCGACCCGTACGTCTTCGGGCGCGGCCACGAGGAGGTGCAGGCCTGCGCCGCGGCCGGGGTGGACGTGACCGTGGTCCCCGGGGTGAGCAGCGCCCTCGCCGCGGCGGCCCTGGCCGGGGTGCCGGTCACCCACCGGGGCGTCGCGCACGACGTCACCGTCGTCTCCGGGCACCTGCCGCCCGGGCACCCCGACTCGCTGGTCGACTGGGCGGCGCTGGGCCGGGCCCGGGGCACGCTGGTGCTGCTGATGGCCGTGGACACCGTAGACAAGATCGCCGCGGTGCTGGTGGAGCACGGCCGGGCCCCGGACACCCCGGTCCTCGCGGTGCAGGACGCCGGGCATCCCGACCAGCGCGCCCTGACCACCCGGCTGGACGAGATCGGCGCGGTGGCCACCCGGGAGCGGATCGGCCCGCCGGCCGTCTTCGTCCTCGGCCCGGTGGTCGACCTGCGTCTGCCCGACGGGCCGTCGGACCCGGACCGCTGACCGACCGGGGTCCGGGTGGTGCGGCCGGCGGCTCAGCCGGTGACGGCCCGGGCCAGGGCGAAGCCTGCGGCGGCGGCGCCGAGGCCGGCGGCCACGCTGGACAGCACGTTGACCAGCGCGAGAAACCGCCGGCCCCGGCGCGCCAGCCGCAGCGTCTCGTACCCGAAGGTGGAGTACGTGCTCAGCGCGCCGCAGAAGCCGGTGCCGAGCAGGGCGCCGGCGGTCGGGCCGACGGGCAGCCCGACCAGCAGGCCGAGCAGCAGCGACCCGGCCACGTTGACGGTCAGCGTGCCCCACGGGTAGGCGCTGCCGAGCCGGGCCTGTACCGCCCGGTCGGTGAGGTAGCGCAGGGGCGCGCCGACGGCCGCGCCGAGCGCGATCAGCAGGACGGTCACCGGGCGGCCCCGCGCCCCGGCCGGCCGTGACGGGCGGCGTCGAGCAGCCGGCCGGTGACGGTGTCGCCGAGCCAGACCGCGACCAGCGCGCCGAGCAGGGTCGCGGCCAGGTGGCCCAGGGCCACCTCCGGCGCGCCGGCGTCGAGCGCCAGGCGGACGTCCACCGCGTACGTGGCGAAGGTGGTGTAGCCGCCGAGGACGCCCACGCCGAGGAACGGGCGCAGCAGCGGTCGGCGGTCAGCGGAGCGCTCCAGCGCCGCCATCAGGACGCCGATCAGCAGGCACCCGGTCAGGTTGACGGCGAAGGTGGCCCACGGAAAGCCCGTCGGGGCGTGCGGGACGGCGTGCTGGAGGCCGGCCCTGGCCAGGGCGCCGAGCGCGCCGCCGGCCGCGACGGCGCCGAGCAGCGCCCCGGGGCGGGCGGCCAGCTCGCCCCGGTCGGCGGGTACGCGCAGGTCGACGTCGGGGTCGACCCGCGGATTTGGTCCGGTCACCTCGCCCTCCCCACCGGTGCCACGGGTGGGGAACCGGTGTGCGCGGCGTCAGCCTAGCGTCCGGCGCGACGGTCGTCGGGGTGTCCCGGGGGACGTCGGCGACGGCGGCGTCGGGGTCGTCCCGCCACACCGTGCCACCTCGGCGAAGCCCGCGGCGGTCAGCGCGGACAGGTGTCCGGAGACCGGCGGGGTCCACCCCGGGCCGGGCACGCGCGGCGCGTCGCCGCGCCACGCCGGCCCGGCCGTTTTGTCGTGCCGGACCGGGGGCATAGGCCCCCTGCCTGGGGATCCGTCGAGAGGGGAGCGCGATGTCCGACACGACGACCTCCGGAGCGCGTCCGGCCGGGACCACGTCCCGGGGCGGGCGGTCCCGCCGGGAGCAGGGGCCGCCGTTCCGCAGGCCGAGGTGGCCCAGGGCGTACGCCTTCGCGCTGGTGACCGGGGCGCTGTTCCTGCTCTCCTGGATCGCGCAGTTCGTCTTCCAGGCCGCCGCGGCGGGCAACGAGGCGAGCCAGCACGGCCAGACCTTCGCCTGGGCCGACTTCCTGCCGCAGTTCCTCGCCGCCTCCTTCGAGAACTGGCAGTCCGAGTTCCTCCAGTTGATCTGGCAGGCGGCGGGCCTGGCACTGTTCTACCACTGGGGTTCCTCGCAGTCCCGCGAGTCCGACGAGCGGGTCGAGGCGAAGCTGGACGCGCTGCTGCGCGAGCGCGACCTGGACCCGGAGAACCCGTGACGGGTGCCGTCGGAGCCCTGCGTGCGCGCCGGCGTACGGTACCGGGGTCGGCGGTCGAGGGGGCCGCCCCGGACGGGCGTGGAGCGGTCGATGGGCGGGACGGGGCGGATCGGCGAGCAGCGGCGGGACGGCTGAGGTGGCCGGACGCAACGCCGCGTACGACATGTTCGCCGCCGACGTCGCCTCCCGGGGACTCGGCATCGAGCTGGTGGAGGCCGCCGGCGGCGCGGCGGTGGCCCGGATGCGGGTGAGCGCCGCGATGGTCAACGGCCATGCCATCGCCCACGGCGGGTTCGTGTTCCTGCTCGCCGACACCGCCTTCGCGCTGGCCTGCAACAGCCACGGCCCGGCCACCGTCGCCGCCGGCGGCGAGATCACCTTCGTCCGTCCCGCCCGAGAGGGTGACCTGCTGACGGCGCACGCCACCGAGCGCACCCGGTACGGCCGCAGCGGCATCTACGACGTCACCGTCACCCGGGACGACGGCGCGGTGGTGGCGGAGTTCCGGGGCCGCAGCCGCACCCTGCCCCCGGCCGCCGGCTGAACCCGCTGCCGTCCGGGCTCCGCCGCCGGGGGAGCCGTCGCCCGTCCGGGCCCGCGGACCGGTGCCCCCATGACGGGTCCGGCTGCGGCTAGCATCGGCGCGGTGCGAGTACTGGTGGTGTCCGCGCCGTTGATCGGGCACGTCGCCCCGCTGCTGCCGCTGGTCGCCGCGCTGCGCGCCGCCGGGCACGAGGTGCTCGTCGCCACCGCCGCCGACGGGCTGCGCGCGGCTGGGCCCGGGGTGCCGGCGCGCGACGTCGCGCCCGGATTCGACTTCGGACGCGTCGCCCGCCGGGTGCTGCTGCGCCACCCGCTGATCGCCCGGGCCGAGCTGGCCGGTGCCGCCGGCACCCGGGGCGCCGGGCTGCTCTTCGGCGCGGTCAACGACCAGCTCGCCGACGGGGTGGTCGCCGTCGCCGGGCAGTGGCGACCCGACCTCGTCGTCCACGAGCCGTTCGCGGTGGCGGGGGCGCTCGCCGCCGCGACGCTCGGCGTGCCCGCCGTACGCCAGGAGAACGCCCTCTTCGACGGCCGCGAGCTGGCCCGGGCCACCCTGGCGCGGCTTGGCCCGGCCCTGCGCCGGCACGGCCTGACCGAGCTGCCGCCGCCAGCCGCCGCGATCGCCGTCGCCCCGCCCAGCGTGCTGCGCCAGGACGGCTGGCCGATGCGCTACGCCACCGAGGCCGGTGGCGAGCTGCCGGACTGGCTGCGCGAGCCGGGGGAGCGGCCACGGGTGCTGGTCAGCCGCAGCACCCTCGTCGGCCCCGGCAGCGCCGGACCGATGCGGGCCGTCGTCGCCGTCGCCGACCGGGTCGACGCCGAGTTCGTGCTGGTCCGCCCGCAGACGCGGCTGGCCCGCCGGGCGCTGCCCGGCAACGTGCGTACGGTCGACTGGATCCCGATCCCCGCGGCCCTGCCCGCGAGCGCGGCGCTGGTCCACCACGGCGGCGCCGGCAGCGTGCTCAGCGCGCTGATCGCCGGGGTGCCGCAGCTGGCCACCGTCGGGGCCGGCGACCGGCGGCACAACGCCGAACTCGTCGCGGCGCGCGGAGCCGGCATCGCGGTCCGCAACCGCGACATCACCGCCGACACCCTCACCCGCCTCGTCACCGACACCGCGCTGCGCGACGCGGCGCGGCGGGTCAGCGCCGAGATCGCCGCCATGCCGGGGCCGAGCGAGCTGGTGCGGCGACTGGAGTCGCTGCGCTGACCCGGCGCCCCGGCCCGCCGCGGGCCGGGACGCCCTGCCGTCAGCGGAGGCGGTCCAGGTCCCCGGGGGTGAGCCGGATCGCCCCGGCCGCCACGTTCTGCGCCAGGTGCTCCGGGTCGCCGGTGCCGGGGATGGCCAGCACGTGCGGCCCCTGATGCAACGTCCAGGCCAGGCGGATCTGGTGCGGGGTCGCGCCGTGGGCGTGCGCCACCTCCCGTAGGGCCTCGTCGTGCTCGTCGCCCGCACCCGCCTCCCGCCCGGCGCCCGCGATCGCGAAGAACGGCACGAAGGCGATCCCCCGCTCGCCGCAGACGCGCAGCAGCTCGTCGGCCCACCGGTTCACCTCGAGGGCGTACGCGTTCTGCACGCACACCACCGGCGCGATGTCCCGCGCCTCGTCCAGGTGGTCCACCCGCACGTTGGACAGGCCGAGATGCCGGATCAGCCCGGCGTCGCGCAGCTCGGCGAGGGCGGCGAACCGCTCCGCCACCGAGTCCCGCCCGGGCCGCCGGACGATCCGCAGGTTCACCACGTCCAGGTGGTCCCGGCCCAGCCGGCGCAGGTTCTCCTCCACCTCCCGGCGCAGCTCCGCCGGATTCAGTTCGCGGTGCCGGCTCGCCTCGTCGATGGACGGCCCGACCTTGGTCGTGATGACCAGGTCGTCCGGGTACGGCGCGAGGGCCTCCCGGATCAGGTCGATGGCGTACCGGGGCGAGCCGGTGCCGACGCCGAGCGGTCCACCCGGCGAGACGTAGAAGACGGCGGTGTCGATGTGGTTGACGCCCAGCTCGACGGCCCGGCGCAGGACGCGGACGGCGCGCGCCCGGTCCGGGTCGACGGTGAGCCGCATGGAGCCGAAGCCCATCCGGTACACGGTGCGGTCGCCGAGCGTCCAGGTGCCGGCGGCCGGGGCGGTGATCTGTTCGACAGGCATCGGGCGAACCTAGTCAGTCGGCGCCGACCCGCGCACTCGGTCGGCCGCCCGATACCGCCCGGATCGGGTGCCTGTTAGCTTGGATCGTGGGGGAGATCCGCCTGTCCGCCCCACACCCCCGCCGCCTCCGGCACACGCCCGCTCACGCCGCGATCGGCGTGCCGCGCGGCAGGACCCATCTCGGTCGCTGCCCGCGCCCCCGCCGCCGCGCCGACCCGCGTGCCCCGGGCACGGACGACACGCGGCCACGGCCGGACGCCCCGCCCGAGCCGGGCGCCCGGCCGGCGTCCACGGGTCCGGCGGGGACAGCGGTTGCCGGACCGAGCGTGGAAATCGCCGCCGCCACGGCGGCGAGCGGGGGTACGGCGGTGGTCCGGGGCACGGCGGCGAGTCGCCGCAGCGGCGCCGGGTGCGCCCCACGGGCGTCGCGGGTCGGCGGACGATCGGCGGGTACGGGCACCGGCGGCACGGGGGCGGGGCAGGCGCCGACGGCGGCCGGCACGGACGTCGCGGCCAA